>SVDR01000022.1 GCA_015057755.1 Lachnoclostridium sp. | reverse complement strand
TAATATAAAGTTCTGATAGAAAATCCCATACTATCCTCAAATCTTTGGCTAAACGACTGCGCTTCACAAGTTTTGCGCCCTTACAAAGGTCGCAAGCGCTTTTATCGCGACCGTCGTAAGGGCGGATAAAACGCAGTGAAGCAAAGGCAGTCAGCCTAATTTGAGATAGTATGGGATTTTCTGCAGATACTTATATTATTACTAAATTAAATCCATATTTACTTCAGATATGCATCCATCCAATTCAGGATCTCAGTCATACGGTCAATACGATTCTCCGGTTTACCGCCACGGGATAATTCGTGGTTTTCGCCGTGGAATAAGCACATCTTTGTCGGAACACCCTGTCTCTTCAGTGCACTGAACATGGAGAAACCGTCTACCATATAGCAGCGGTAGTCTTCGTCAGAGTGAATGATGAGAGTCGGAGTCTTGAAGTTCGGAGCGTATTTTAACGGGGACTGTTCCCAAAGCAGTTCAAGGTTGTGGATTGTGTCACCGCCAACGTTTGCGTATGGGAATGTATGTCCGATATCGGAAGTATGTTCAAATGCAACCCAGTTACAGATGGAGCGCTGTGTAGCAGCGGCTTTGAAACGGTCTGTATGGCCAATGATCCAGTTTGTCATGAATCCGCCGTAGGAACCGCCTGTAACACCTACACGGCTCTGGTCGATCATCGGATATGTTTCTAATACTTTGTCTGTGAATTCCATCAGGTTCACAAAGTCAACAGTACCGTAGCGTCCGTTGATATCGCCAAATGCTGTACCGCGTCCGTCGGAGCCTCTCGGGTTGCAGAAGAATACGAAGTAGCCTGCATTTGCCCACATCTGCATCTCATGGTGGAATACATCAGAGAAGACTGTACGCGGACCGCCGTGAATGTGGAAGATTGCCGGATAGGATTTTCCTTCTTCATAATCAGCCGGTTTCATAACCCAGCCGTGGATTTCGTAACCGTCAGTTGCTGTAAAGGTAAGCGGTTCCGGAGTGATAACGGAAAGCTCGGAAAGGAGAGCTCCGTTGAAATCTGTAATCTGTTCGCCATCTAAGTAAAGCTCAGCCAGTTTCTGTCCCTGAAGTTCACAGCTAACAAGGTGTTCGCCGTTGAAATCGAAGCTGTCACAGCTGCTGCCTTTTGTAAGGCTGTCAGAAATCTGGAAATCTTTATCCAGTTTTCTTAACCATGCATAATCATTGATAGTAGAAATGAAATAGCATTCGCCATTTACCATCTTGTGACCGCGGCCTGCACCATATCTTGCGTCGCAGCCGACAGAACCGCCGCCGATAGAAGCATCGTACTCGGCAACGTGAGTTAATGTACCGTCATTCAGATTAAAAGTATAGAATTCATTGTATTTTGTGCAGCCCATGTCATTGGTTTCATTTGCTGCGATCAGGAGTTCATTTTCATTTAAGAACTCGAACATACCTGTGCGGAGGGAATCCGGCTCTACAAGAGTCTTGGTCTCGCCTGTAGCCATGTTGTAGAGGTAGAGACCTGCATAAATGCCGCGAATACCCTGTTTCCACGGAACTGCTTTGTATACAAGCAGATCGCCCATGGCAACGCTGTCGAGACAGTCTGTCCATTCACAGGCAATGTAAGTCATTTCACCAGTCTCACGGTTATAGAGCGCATAGCGGTTTCTCATCGCATTTGTGAAGCCCATGCCATTGCCCCAGAACGGAAGCTCATCGATCACTTCGTAGGATTTCTTTCTTGTATCCTTGTGATTGTCATGTTTCACAGTCAGTAAGTAAAGGCCGTTCGGAAGCGCTTTGATCGCAGTTGCCTTTGCCGGAACTGTGAATGCTTCGATCGCCTCACCGCCGTTTGGAGAGATCTCGTAGAATGCGCCGATCAGTTCTCCGTCAGCCGCTTTTTTCTTCAACTCAGCACTTCTCATAGCCGGGAACAGAAGAGTATTGTCCTTTGTCCATGTATAAGACTTCGCGTCGCCGCCGCTTGTTAATTTGACAACTTTCTTAGATTCCATGTTGTAAACATAGAGGTTGCCTTTGTAATTATTGTCAGTTCTGTCAGCCTGAGAAACGACAAAAGCAATATATTTTCCGTCCGGAGAGAAGGAAGGATTGCTTACAAACTGAAAGTCAAGAAAGGTAGTAATTTCAATCTTTTTCATGGTGTTGCCTCCGTTTTTTGATAATTCTCTACTTTATTATAACATTACTTCATTAAGTGTCAAGAAAAGCTCTTGCCAACTAAAAAAAATAATGCTAGAATATTTAAGATTATGAGGATTGTGTGTTGTTTCCGAGGGAACAGACACAGAAAATAGAAAGAAACAAAGGAGCAAAAAAGATGTCAGGACATTCTAAATTCGCCAATATTAAACACAAAAAAGAAAAAAATGATGCTGCAAAGGGTAAGATCTTTACAGTCATCGGTAGAGAGATCGCAGTAGCTGTTAAAGAAGGCGGCGCAGATCCGGCTAACAACAGCAAGCTCCGTGATGTTATTGCAAAGGCAAAATCCAACAACATGCCGAACGATACGATCGAGCGCGGTATTAAGAAAGCAGCCGGTGACCTCGGTTCCGTAAACTACGAGCAGCTCACTTACGAAGGCTATGGTCCGAACGGTATTGCGATCATCGTAGAGACTCTGACAGACAACAAGAACCGTACAGCAGCAAACGTTAGAAGCGCATTCACAAAGGGCGGCGGAAACGTAGGCGCTCAGGGCAGCGTATCCTTCATGTTTGACAAGAAGGGCCAGATCATCATCGACAAAGAAGAGTGCGAGATGGACGCTGACGAATTAATGATGCTCGCTCTTGATGCAGGTGCAGAAGACTTCGCAGAGGAAGAGGACAGCTTTGAAGTGATCACAGATCCGGATTCCTTCAGTGAGGTTCGTGAGGCTCTCGAGAAAGAGGGTATCCCGATGATGCAGGCAGAAGTTACGATGATTCCGCAGAACTGGGTTGAGGCAAACGACGACGAGACAGTGAAGAAGATGAACCGTCTTCTTGGTCTCCTTGATGAGGATGACGACGTTCAGAACGTGTACCACAACTGGGATGAATAAAGCGAAGAAAACCTCTCTTGGACTTCCAAGGGAGGTTTTGTATTTGGAGGAGAAAGGACTGCAGCTATGAAAGTAAGACTTAGTACACTTTGTTATATAGAAAAAGACGATCAGTATTTAATGCTCCACCGTGTTGTGAAGAAAAATGATGTCAATAAAGACAAATGGATCGGTGTCGGCGGACATTTTGAAGAGGGCGAAAGTCCGGAGGAGTGTGTACTCCGTGAGGTAAAAGAAGAAACCGGTTATACACTGACTTCTTATCGTTATCGCGGTCTGGTAACATTTGTTTTTGCTGACATTGAGATGGAGTACATGTCTCTGTTTACAGCTGATGGATTCGAGGGCGAACCAATTCCGTGCGATGAAGGTGTGCTGGAATGGGTGGATATCGAGAAAGTCTGGAAACTGAATCTGTGGGAGGGCGATAAGATTTTCTTCCGTCTTTTGGATGAGAATGTACCGTTTTTCTCCTTGAAACTGGTTTACAGCAAAGAAGGAAAACTGGATTACGCGGCTTTAAATGGAAAGCCGATGGAGATGTTTGATGTCATCGATGAAGAGGGTAATCCCACAGGACTTGTGAAAGAGCGTGGCGTGGCACACAGAGAAGGAGCGCTTCATGCAACATCCCATATCTGGATTGCCAGACCGAATGAGAAGAGCGGCTGCGATATCCTTTTGCAGAAGCGCAGTGCAGGCAAAGATTCACATCCGGGATGTTATGATATTTCCTCAGCAGGTCACATTGCGGCGGGAGACAAGCCGTTGGACTCTGCACTTCGCGAGATGGAAGAAGAGCTGGGGATTAAAGCAAAGCCGGAAGAACTGTTAGAATTCGGCGTGCAGTATAAAAACTACAAAGGTGAATTTTATGGAAAGCCATTCAGGGATAATCAGAGAAGTATTCTCTATCTGTATAAGGAGCCGATAGATACGGATGTGATACGATTGCAGGAATCTGAAATCGAGTCTGTAATCTGGATGGACTATAAAGAAGCGCTTCAGGCAATCCGTGAAAATACGATCAAACATTGTATTTACGAAGAAGAGTTTTTGAAGCTGGGTTATGCTCTTGGAATCGAACTTTAATAGATGACTCTATACTGTGTGGATGAGAAAATGAATTTACACTATATATAGAAGAAAGGCAATTAAAAATGGCAAAAAATGTAAAAACAAATGTGATGCGCCTGTTGGATAAGGCAAAGATTTCATACGAAGCAAAAGAATATCCGGTTGATGAAAATGACCTTTCCGGAAGTCATGTGGCGGATGTTCTGGGAGTGGATCATGGCAGTATGTTTAAAACTCTGGTGTTAAAGGGAGAGAAGACCGGGTATCTGGTTTGCTGTATTCCGGTAGACGAAGAGCTGGATCTGAAGAAGGCGGCGAAGGCTGTCGGTGATAAAAAGGTTGAGATGATCCCGATGAAGGATTTATTGGCAGTGACCGGTTATATTCGAGGCGGCTGCTCTCCGATCGGAATGAAAAAACGGTTCCCGACATACTTGGATGCTTCCGCTTTTTTGTATGAAAACATAACGGTCAGCGCCGGTCAGAGAGGGGTTCAGGTAATCCTTTCTCCCACGGATTTGGAGGCTTTTGTGGGGGCGAAAGCTGCAGATTTGACATAAAAATGGTTGACATAAGAAAAAACACTGCCGGAATCGTGCCAAAAGTGGGGGTTAAAAATTAACAAAATTGTAACAAGTCCAAAATGGCAGGTCTGCCACTCTGTACAAAAAACAAAGGAAATTCAACGTTTTTTTATTGCAAAATGTTAAAAAACCATTACAAATGTTAAAAAAGTCCTTGTAAAATACGCCAAACTTGTATCAGCCTTATTGACATTTTTGCTGATGGTCTCCTATAATCACAATCACCACCCGAAAAAGGGTTGGAAACTAGAAACTGTCATCATTCTGGCAAAGTGGTGACAACAGAGGAGAAAAGAGGTATCCGATGAAGAATTTATGGAACTCATTTCTTCAGACAGTTATCCAGGTTGTAAGAGATCTGTGCACGGGAATGACAAAGGCAATGCATCGCAACGCAGTTTTAATGACTGCCGGAATTTCGGTTGTGACAATGCTTGCTTTCGTGGCAGGAGACTTACATGTAGGCGGACATAACGCAATGGTAGCATTTGCCGAGACTCAGGAACATAGAACTGAGGCGGAAACTGAGCTGGAGGAAGCTGATTCAACTGAATTGGCAACTGACAAGGAAGAAGTTGAAATCGAATTTACAGAAAGCGAACATATGAGTGAAGCAGAAACTGCTGCTCCGACTGCTGATGCTGCAGAGGAGACAGCTGTGGAAGCACATACAACAACATTTGCAGACATGACAGAGGAAGAGAAAAAAGAACTTCCGGGTTATGAGGAAGAGACAGAACCTGTCGTGGAAACAGAAGAGGCGAAGGAAGCGATTGCCCTTTCTGAGAGTGATTATGACACATTGCTTCGAATCGTACAGGCAGAATCCGGTGGCTGCGATATCACAGGCAAGATTCTGGTTGCAAATGTAATTTTAAACCGTGTAGACAGTGATGAATTTCCGAACAGCATTCATGGTGTTGTTTACCAGAAATATCAGTTCTCTCCGGTTATTGACGGTTCTATCAATCGCTGCAAAGTGACTGAGGAGACAAGGGAAGCGGTTGAGCGCGCGTTAAATGGTGAGGATCCTTCTGAAGGTGCTCTGTATTTCATGAACAGAAGCAAATCTGCACCGAAGAATGTTCGCTGGTTTGATACAAAGCTGAGCTTTTTATTTAAACATGGTGAACACGAATTTTTCAAATAAAACATAAAAGTAAAGTAATTGCCCCGACATGATTTGTGTCGGGGTCTTATTTTTTGTATTGAAAATGGATACGATAGCATATATAATTTTATCAGGAAAATGAATTACGAAAGAGGATAAGCGATGAAGAAATATATCTTTTTTGATCTGGATGGAACTCTGACAGATTCTATGCCGGGAATTGTAAAATCAGTTCAGTATGCGCTGAAGCACTATGGGATTGAGGTGGACGATCTGAATGAATTAAAGCCATTCGTAGGACCGCCGCTTCCGGAAAGTTTCCAAAAGTTTTATGGATTTTCCAAAGAACAGTCTGCGGAGGCAATTTCTGTATTTCGCGAGTATTATACCGATAAGGGCTGGTGTGATAATGCTCCGTATGACGGAATCGAGTTCGTTCTGCAGAATCTGATCGCGAGCGGAAAGAAGCTATATGTTGCGACTTCAAAGCCGGAGTGGATGGCGAAAAAGGTTCTGGAATATTTCTGTCTGGATTTTTATTTTGAATTTATCGGCGGAGCCGAGAGTGATGAGAGCCGTTCTAAGAAAGACGAAGTGATCAGCTATGTGATGGAAAACTGCGGACTTACCAACCCGGAAGAAATCGTTATGGTCGGAGACCGCAGTCACGATATTGTCGGTGCTCATAAAGTCGGTCTTGAGGCTGTGGGCGTGCTGTTTGGATACGGCGACAGAGAAGAGCTTGAACAGGCAGACGCAGAATGGATCACGGAGACAACGATGTCTTTAGGCGAACTTCTTATGAAACTGTAAGGAAATGGAACTTGAAAAAATCAGATTCTTGAGTTATAATAAACCCATAATAAAACGATGTGTTGCAATTCCTGGAATGCTCGACACTCCTGTTTATTTTGAACCTACATTTTGACAAACGGGATTCCTATATTTTTGGGCGGATGTCAGGCCTCCTTTTGAGTGGAAGGCAGAAGTCCAAGTGCGGTCACCCACCTAGCAAGGCTAGGCGTCAATTATGCAGGAACCGGCATTTTGGGATTGCGAAAGATAAAGAGCAGCGAGAAATCGCTGCTTTACTTTTAAGGAGAAACAGACAAAATGAAAGATCCTAAGTTTGAGAAATATATTTATACCGGTTTGACAGCGGTGCTTGTGATTGCGGTGTCTCTTTTGATCGGATTTTTGTTTTTAGAGAGACAGGCAGTATTTGCATTTTTAGATAAACTCATGGAGATTTTGTCGCCGATCATCATCGGTGCGGTGCTGGCATTTTTAGTGTCTCCGATTTACAATTCCTTTTATCATAAAACCGTCGAACTTCTTGCCACATCTCCGGAGAAAGAGGAGAAGGCAAAGGGGTTAGCCAGACTGCACGGAACGTTTGCCAGCGTGGTTTTTTTGTCGTTCGTTGTTGTGAGTCTGTTTTATATGATCATTCCGCAGTTATATTCCAGTATTGTAAGTATTGTAAACAATATGTCTGTTTATGTGCAGAACATCAGCAACTGGATTCAGGATATATTTGAGAGCAATCCGCCAATCGAAGCAGCGGTGCTGAATGTGTACCACCAGAGTGTGGATTCTCTTCAAAAGTGGGCCAATACCAATTTGATCCCGAATCTGGAGGATCTTGGAAGTTACAATTTCGATAATCTGGGTAAGATTGTCGGTGGTTTATCGGGCAGCGTGATGAGCGTGGTAAATCTGGTAAAGAACCTGTTTATCGGTGTTATCGTGATGATTTATCTGTTAAATATTAAAGATACTCTGGCAGCGCAGTGCAAGAAGATGTTCTATGCATTTCTTCCGTTAAAAACAGCTAATGGAGTGGTGGAAGAGTTTCGCTACATTCACAGAGTGTTTTCCGGATTCATTATCGGAAAGATCATCGATTCCCTGATCATTGGAATCATCTGCTATGTGGCTATGGTTCTCTTGAAGCTTCCATTTGAGCTTTTGATCAGTGTGATCATCGGCGTGACAAATGTGATCCCGTTTTTTGGTCCGTTTATTGGTGCGATCCCGTGTTCGGTCCTGGTATTTTTGATCAGTCCGGTACAGTGTCTGTATTTTGTGATCCTGATCATGATCCTACAGCAGTTTGACGGTAATATTTTAGGACCTAAGATTCTTGGAGACTCCACAGGATTGTCCAGTTTCTGGGTGCTGTTCTCAATCTTGCTGTTTGGCGGTCTGTTTGGATTTGTCGGTATGATCCTGGCTGTTCCGGTAACTGCCGTGATTTTTGATCTGATCGCGAAGCTGCAGTATTATCATCTTCGAAAAAAAGGTCTGTCTCCGGACACGAGAGACTACAAAGAACTGAAGATCATTGATGAACACAGTAAAAAATATATCAATTGACAATTGAGTGAAGAAGTGAGGTAACCGGATTCGATTACGAATCTGGTTACTTTTTTGTTGAAAATAAAAATGAAGAGTGATATGATTAATCTTATGAAATTATTCCTGTGAGGAGTTTTTATGGATTTTTCGATAAAAATGGAAGTGGTCTCACTTGTCATTCTGGTAATACTGGCGATGTTTCATTTTGACAGACAGAATAGCAGCAATACAAGATACCGTTTGTATTCTGTGAGCCTGATCTGCACGGTTTTGACGGTCGTGTTTGATATTGGTTCGACACTGGCAATGCGCGCGGGAGAACTTTGTCCGGTCTGGCTGGCGATCACTCTGAACACTGCCTATTTTATTGCGCTTGACAGTGCATTTTCAATCATTGCAATTTACTGTTTTTATATTATGTTTGAGCACTCGGTTGACAGACATTGTTATCAGATCGCATCGAAAGTGATCATGGTATTTGCAGCTCTTTTGCTGCTGATCAATCTGCTCAATCTCCGTTTTGGATGGGTGTTTACGTTTGAAAGCGGACAATACGAAAGAGGACCGTATAATCAGATCGGTTACATTCCGCTTTTTATTGAAGTTGGAATGTTTTGTTTCTGCTATCTGCGAAATCGGACCGTTATCGGAACATCGATGAAACGTCTGGTGCAGACCCTTCCGACTCTTGTTTTGCTGATGACGATCATTCAGGCATTGTCTCCGAATTTTATTCTGACCGGAACCCTGGCATCGATCGTCTGTATGGTTTTGTTTATTAATTTCCAGAGCAGCCGGAATGGACGTGATGCGCTTACCGGACTTCCGAGCAGGCTGAATTTTATGAGTGAAATTCGGGCACACAGAAAGCGCGGAGAAAATGTCCATTTGATCATGGTATATCTGGATCGGTTTGAAGAGGTTAATAAACGGTTCGGTGCGAAAATGGGAGATGCGGTTCTGATCTCGATTTCTGCCTTTTTGGAAAAGAAGATGAACGGATATCAAGTGTGTCGTTTTGGAAATACGACCTTTTTGCTGATGGCAAAGTCTGGCGGAAGAGAAAAGGACATACAATATGTTAAACGGCTCAAAAAGCGTTTCGAATCTCCATGGATTCAGGGAGACAAAGAAGCGCTGGTCTGCGCGAGCATTGCACACAGAGTCGCAGATTTTTCCGGTTATGATGAGATTGTGGCTGTTGATCAGTTGGAATATGCGCTGAATGTGGCTCGCGAATCCGGAGGAAATCATGTAATCTGTTTTGATGGGGAACTGAAGAAACAGTATATGCGCAAAGAACATGTTTTGGAACGTGTAAAGGATGCGATAAAAAATCAGTCCTTCGAAGTATATTTTCAGCCGTTATACAATAGTAAAGATAATCAGTTTGATACGGCAGAGTCTTTGATTCGGTTAAAAGATTTGGACGGAAGCTTTATTTCTCCGGCAGAATTCATTCCGCTGGCGGAAAAATACGGTCTGATGGATGATATCAGCCGCCAGGTTATGAATCAGGTATGCAGTTTTCTGGGAACATATCCGGACTTGTGTCTGAAGCAGATTTCTGTTAATATTCCAGTAGGGCAGCTGTTGGATTTGAGACTGTCTGACTGGATCGATGATGTTTGCAGGACTTACCGGGTTCCTGCAGAAAGACTCCGACTTGAGATTACAGAACGTGCAATGACGGATCAGCCGGAGCGTGTCAGAACAGTCATGCAGTCAATTTCAGAAAAGGGCGTAAAGTTTTATCTGGACGATTTTGGAATTGGTTATTCGAATCTTTCCATGATGATGGAATTGCCTTTTGAGACGGTTAAACTGGATGCCAGTCTGCTTTCTAAGATGACTAACGGAGAGAAAGAGTACCGGACAATGCAGTTATTGGTTGATATGCTCCACAACGCCGGTTTCCAGGTTGTTGCGGAGGGCATTGAGACGGTAGAGCAGATGCAGGCGGCGCGCAAACTTCAGATTGACCGTATTCAGGGATTCTATTATGCGAGACCGATGTCCGCCAAAGATACGGTGGAATTTTTAGCTGTCAGAAACGGGAACCAGAAGAAGGAGAGTTGATGAATGGAGAAACGAAAACTGATTAATTTTGTAGCCGGTATGACTACGGTAATCCTGGCTCTTTTAATCGTGATTGTAGTGATGGAGCCGAAAGATGCGGGCGTTTCCAGGTCGGTCGCTTCAAAAACTGTGGCTCTGACACTGGCTCCAAAAGAAGAAATACAGAATCATGGTCCGGAGGAGTCATTCTTTCCGGCTGTTCTGCAAAATGAATGGTATGTAAAATATATGGATTATCTATATGAGACCGGATATCTGGATCCGGAACGAATTGCGGCGGAGGAATCTTCGGCGCTTTCTTCCGTTACATATGGAGATCTTTCGGAATGGATCCGTGCAGCTTCTCTGGAAGAGGAGAAGGCTTTTGCAGAGTATTTGGTTGAACGCGAGGATAAAAAAGCCCGGAAGGCAGTAGGAAAAGCAGAGTTTTGGGAATTTTACGGACTCTTTCTGAAGGCGGTGGACACAGAAGGAAATGTGAAATCTCTGGAAACCGATATTTACGGTACGCCGGATAATGTGGAAACAGCTGCGGCGTGGACGGCTTATACGAAAGACGGAAAGTTTATGTTTGAAGGACTTTCTCTGGATTCATACATCGACCGGAAAATTCGCGTGTTAGTCCGTGGACAGGATATTCTGCGTGTGGAAGAGATGGTTTCGGAGGAAATTGTATATGAAAACGCATGGATCTCCGGATATGCAGATGGCGAGGTAACGGTATTTGTGGGAAATGTCCAGAAGCGATTCCCGGTCAAAGGCGTTTTGAAAAATAAGGAAGAGCTGTCCGGTCAGATCGGAGATCTGTATTTGAAAAAAGGGAAGCCGAACCGTCTGGTGCTGAAAAAGGATACGATCACGGGAACCGTACTTGCAGTCCGGGAAAGTGAAATTGAGATCCAGGGTTATGGAAATGTTCCGCTGGCAGAGAATTTCAAGATCTACCGCACGTACGGAGTCTTGAGAGAACAGCAGAAAAAAGATATTCTGGTCGGATATCATATGCAGACGTTTGTGGTCGCAGGAGGAGAAATCTGTGCCGCATTGACAACAGAGAAGCCAGAGATTGATACGATCCGAGTGCTTTTGATGACGGAAGGATTTGATTCGCTGTTTCATTCATCTGTTACATTGAGCTGTGATGTGGACGCAGTGCTGGAATATGGAGACGGAAAAGACCGAAAGACTCAGAGCGTGGCAGCGGGAGAGTCAATCACGATCAAGCCGGATAATTCACGGCTTCAGGAAGGTCGTTTGAGCTTCCGTTCGGTGGAGGAAGGCGGGCTGATCACAGTCGGCCATCTGGAACGCAGCCAGGGACAGCCGGTTTATCCGGGACATATGGAAATTACAAAAGAGAACGATGGACTTTTGCTGTTAAATGAAGTGGATCTGGAGGAATATTTAAAGCGTGTAGTTCCCAGTGAGATGCCGCCAAGTTACCAGTTGGAAGCCTTGAAAGCCCAGGCAATCTGTGCCCGCACTTACGCATGGAGACAGATTCAGGGAAATGCGTATTCTCAGTACGGTGCTCATGTGGACGACAGTACCAATTTCCAAGTATACAACAATACCAACACCTTTGAAGTGACCGATTCGGCTGTCAATGAAACCTTTGGACAGGTGCTGGCATATGAGGATGTGCCCATTGAGGCATTTTACTATTCCACATCCTGCGGACACGGAACCGATGGAAGTGTCTGGGGCGGAAATCCGGATGCGACACCGTATTTGAATGCAGTATCCGTGGACAGCAAAGGAAAGCTGCTGGACCTTTACTCCAATGAAAGCTTTGAAGCATTTATCAAGAATGTCGATATCAATGCTTATGAGTCAGAATTTACCATGTACCGCTGGAATGTGAAGACAAACAGCAAGATTCTTGCAGAAAAGATAGGAGGGGTTGGAAGGATCACCGGGCTGACCGTATCAGAACGTGGACCAGGCGGTATTGCAAAGACTCTCAAGGTAGTAGGTACAGAAGGCTCCAAGAATTTCACAACCCAGAGTAAGATCCGTACGATCCTTGGAAATTCGGCCCTGACCTATACAAGAAATGACGGCTCTGAATACAGCGGATGGGAAACTCTTCCGAGTGCCTTTATTTACATCGAAAAAAATGGAACGGATACGGAAAATGTTACCTGGTTCACTATTTATGGAGGCGGCTACGGTCACGGAGCAGGCATGAGCCAGAATGGAGCTCAGGGAATGGCGAAGAACGGAAAGACTTGCATGGACATTCTGCGGTTCTTCTATCAGGGATGTGAGATCGTAGATATTGGAGAGGTTTCGTAAAAATATTTCATGAAATGCATAATTGGGGAATGGATGGCAATAATAGTATTATCAACAAAAGAGAAAGATTAATACTTATCCTCCCCTTTTTAACCGGCTTGGGCGCAGCGTTTACGTCGAGGCCGGTTTTTTGTTGTTATCAAAGATGTTTTTTGCCTGCGAAACGCCCGTGGTTCTTGCGTAAACAGCCGCAGGAAGCTATAATAAATATGATATAGTTTTTTGCAAAAAGGAGGATTATCGTGCGACAGTTTGCAGGTGTTATTATTTCGTTTATTCTTTTATTAGTCATGTTAAAGGGCTATCCGAGATTGTTTAAGGGAAAGAAGGCTCCGCTTGGTCCGGTGCTGTTTGTGACGGGCCTGATCATTGCGGTAATTTCCGGACTTTCTCTGGAAACGATGACAGGCTCACTGGTAAATATTTTCACAACGTTTTCGACGTTCCAGACGTTGATCGTTGTTGTTGAAATCGGAATTCTTGGCAATATTTTAAAACAGTACGGAATTCTGGAAAAGATTGTTCATGCGCTGGAGAAGCTCGTTCCGAGTAAGAAGGCGCTGGTTATGATCATGCCTGGTATTATGGGTCTGCTTCCGGTTCCGGGCGGTGCGTTCCTTTCGGCTCCGTTCGTGGACTCGATCGGAAATGACCTGAAGATGACCGGAGACCAGAAGACTGCGGTCAATCTGTATTTCCGTCATTTTTCAATGTTTGTACTGCCGTATAATACAACTATGCTGACGATCGGCTCGATTCTTCCGGCAGTCAATATTTATCTGGTTATGGGGCTTTGCCTTCCGTTTGTAGCGGTATTGCTTGGCGGTGCATATCTGTTTTATGTAAAGGCAGCGCCGAGTGTGAAGGTGGAAGGGGCAGGCCTCAGCATGGGTGCGCTGAAGGACGTTCCCTGGTATCTGGCTCCGATTTACATGGCGCTGGTGTTTAATACTGTGTTCGGTCTTGATATGTATGTTTCAATTTTTATCTGCATTTTACTGACGTTCTTTATGATCGGAAAAGACAAGAGCCAGTATCTTGCAACGATCGTGAAAGGATTCGGACTTGATACGGTTCTGATGCTGGTAGGTGTGTATTACATGCAGAATATCGTAAAGAGTCTGGATGTGGTTATGGCAAGTGTCGGAAGTGTTCTGGTCGGACAGTCGATCCTTGGATTTATGATTATTGTACCGATCGTTGGTCTTGCATTTGGTCTGTCTACCGGACTTAGTCTGGTTCCGATGGGCATTCTGCTTCCGTTCGTAGCTGCGATGGATCTTCCGGCTATGACCCAGACGGTTTATGCAATTTATATCCTGCTCTGGAGTTTCCTGGGCTATTATTTCTCTCCGTTCCATCTTTGTCAGCTCCTGTCTATCAAGTATATGGGCTGTGAGACAAAGAGTGTATATCGTCAGCATGTGAAGATGATGCCGTTTCTCTGTGCGGCCGGTGTTGTGATCTTCCTTGTATACAACATGGTTCTTTTATAAGCGGCAGTGAATGGAAAAGCAAGAAGGCGTGTAACGGTTTAAAAATTAGGAGGAATGTTGGCGATGGCACGTTGGGGTTTTGTATTGGATCAGGCAAAGTGTATTGGCTGTAATGCCTGCCAGATTGCATGTAAAGACAGAAACCATCTGGAACCGGGAAAGAATTTCCGCAGATCAGACACGGTCTGTTATAAAGAAAATGGGACGACAAAATATGCACATGTTTCAGGCGGATGTCATCATTGTGAGGAGCCGGCTTGTCTGGCTGCCTGTCCGTTTGGTGCAATGAAGAAAACAGAAGAAGGTATTGTCGTTGTAGATGAGGCTCTCTGCCGCGGCTGCGGTGCGTGTGAACGTGCATGTGCACACGGTGCAGTATTTGTGAGTCAGTGGAGTCATAAAGCGATGAAATGTGACGGCTGTGCAGAATTGAGAGCACAGGGCAGACAGCCGGCCTGCGTGGAGGCTTGTCCGACTCACTGTCTGGAGTTTCGTGAAATTGATGACGGAGAGTCAGAAGATGCTCTTGCAGCAGAACTGGCAGCAGCTTTTGTGGTAAACGAGAAAACAGGTGTGAAAAATGAAGCGTCATGTGCAGCGCCTGCGTTTGGTCCGGTAACAGTAAACACATCGGCAGAGCTGGCAGAAGATCTGCATAAACTGGCAGCGTTTTTCGCTTCAAGAGAGCAGGCCATGGAAATCTGTGCCGAGTTCCATGACTGGAATGATCATGGCAAACGTGACTGGGAATTGGAATATGATTTCTTGTTCCGCGGAACGGATGCGGACTGTGAGATTTCTCTGTGGGCATCCGTTGCAGCAGGAGAGCGGGTGCTTTTAAATCAGACGACTCTGGATGTGATCCATTCTTACCATCAATACGGTTATGAACCGATTGGCATGGAAGGAAATCCGGCAGACTATATCGGCGAGCAGGCTCGTTTTCTGGCGTATCTGACAGAGGCCGGAGAGATGGAAGCAGTAAAGGGATTTGCAGAGAAATACGCACTTCCTACGATGAAAATGGTATTTGAGCAGGTACGTAAGCGCGGTACATATGCAGGTATTATCGACTATTTGAAGCAGGCATGCGGTCTGCTTGAAGCAGCAGCCCGATTTGATGGTGTGACAGAGAAAAAAGCAGAGCTGAACCAGCCGATCGCCAATGGGGAAGCATACATTGTAAACACTGCGGGTATCAATAACTGTGGAGGCAAATGTGTCATTCGTCCGGAAGTTCAGGATGGATGTATGTTAAATATCAGCAGCGATATCAGCAGTAACAATCCGCAGATTCGCGCCTGTGTCCGTGGCCGCGGTTACAGAAAGACGTATCTGAATCCTGGTCGTCTTCGTTATCCGATGAAGCGGATCGGGGAACGCGGCAGCGGTAAGTTTGAGAGGATCACATGGGACGAGGCTGCAGACCTGATCGCCTCCCAGTGGGTACGGATTCGAGATACATACGGTCCCGGCTCCCGCTATGTGATCTACGGATGCGGAGTGACCGGAATAATGCGTCCGGGTGTTTTGGCAAAGCGCCTTCTGGCTTTGGACGGCGGCTATCTGGATTATTTTAACTCTTACAGTTCAGCAGCAGCCGGCTATATGACACCGTATATATTTGGCACGAGAACGACTGGAAACAGTCCGCAGGACATGCTCAATACAAAGCTCCTGATCCTTTGGGGTGACAACTCTGTTGAGACGATCTTCGGTACGGAGCGCAATTATTATTTATCAAAGATTAAGGAACGTGGAATTCGCGTGATTGTGGTAGACCCGCGTCTTAGCAACACAGCAGTTGCGTATGCAGACCAGTGGATCGGACTTCGACCGGCAACAGACAGTGCTCTGGCAGATGCCATGGCATATGTGATCTGGTCAGAGGGACTGCAGGATCAGGCATTTATGGACCGATACTGCCTTGGATTTGATGAGGAGCATATGCCGGAGGGAATCCCGGCAGGAGAAAGTTATCAGGCATATTTGTTTGGTAATAAAGACGGAATCCCGAAAACACCGGAGTGGGCAGAGGCGATTACCGGAGTTCCGGCAGAAACGATCCGTGCGTTTGCAAGAGAGTACGCCACAACAAAACCGGCCTGTCTGATCATGGGACTCGGTCCGCAGCGTCATGGCAATGGAGAGCAGACAACGAAGAATCTCTGTACGCTTGCCTGCATGACCGGAAATGTGGGTATTTCCGGAGGCGGAGCAGCAGGAACAACGGATGTAAAAGAACATGACGGTATTTCATTATTTACCAACACAGTAAAGAATCCGTATCCGGGTAAGATTCCGGTATTCCTCTGGACAAAGGCCATAGAGCACGGTACAGAGATGACTCCTAAGGGTGATCGACTGACCGGTGTGGAGAAACTGGACAGCAATATCCGTATGATCTTTAATCTGGCGGGAAATACGCTGATCAATCAGCATTCGGATGTCAATGATACGATCCGCATTTTAAAAGACGATACAAAATGCCAGTTTATTATCGGCTCTGATATTTTCATGACTCCAAGTGCACGCTATGCAGACATTCTGCTGCCTGCGACTTCCGTATTTGAGGGAAATAACATCGTTGCTCCTTGGCTTGGCAACAATTTCATTTTGAGAAATAACAAAGCGATCGAGCCTCTGTTTGGCTGTCGTTTTGAATGGGAATGGTTAAAGGATGTGGCAGAACGCCTTGGACTTTACGAAGCATTTGTCGACGGAAAGCCGGATGCAGAACAGTGGCTGGAGGAATGTTATAACATTCTGAGAACAAGAGAACCGGAATTACCGGAGTATGAGGGATTTTGTGAACGTGGTGCATGGCAGTACCATGAGCAGATCAATCATATCGCGTTCCGGAAAGAAATCGAGGATCCGGAGCATCATCCATTTGCAACACCGTCCGGAAAGATCGAGATTTTCTCTAAGCGTTTGTATGAGTTTGAACAGGATGATATTCCTGCGATTCCATGTTATCTGCCTTGTCCGGAAGGTCCGGAAGACCCGCTCCGTGAGAAATATCCGCTTCAGCTTATGGGCTGGCATACCAGAAGACGCTGTCATACTGTGCATGATAATAACGAATATCAGGATGAGATTGAGATGCCTGGTCTTTGGATTCATCCGCAGGATGCAGCTGTCCGTGAAATTGAAGACGGAGATATAGTAGAAGTGTTCAATGGAAGAGGCTGTGTGCGAATTCCGGCGGTTGTAACAGAGCGAATCGTACCGGGTGTAGCAGCCATGACTCAGGGCGGATGGTTTACTCCGGATAAAGATGGTGTAGACACCCGAGGTTCCATTAACGTATTAACATCGGCTGCAAACCCGAGCCCGCTTGCAAAGGGAAATCCACAGCATACGAATCTGGCAGAAGTAAGAAAATATAAATAAAAAGCAAGAAAAAGCGCCAACGTCGATGAACAAGACGTTGGCGTTTTGTGATTTTACAAATGAATGATTAAGCCGCCGGTACTTCAACCGGAGCTGCTTCCTGGAATGTGAATAACTGAGACCAGTAGTGGTAACCGTTCGGTCCTACATAATAGCCGATTCCGATGTGTGTTAACTTTTCGTGAAGGATATTTGCCTTATGGCCTTCACTGTTCATCCATCCTTCCATAACAGCCTTCGGGCTGCGGAAACCATAGGCAACGTTTTCGCCGCATCCCATATAAGAGATTCCGTTCTCATCAAGAACTGTACGGTAAGAGGAACCGTTTGGTCTGCTGTGAGAGAAGAGTGTGTACTGTTCTTCTGCGCGAATCTGAGCGGCGCTGCTTAACTGGATATCCAGAGTTAACGGAGCCAGACCGGCATTTGTACGTTCTGCATTTACAAGATCAGCAATCTGCTGAACGTACGGATGCTGCTCGTCAGCAGAAGCTTCCGGTCCTAACGGAATCATGGAGTCATTGATAATCAGACTTTCCATCTCTTCATATTCCGGAGTTAAAATACTGTATTCCTTGTCATATAGAGAAGTTTTCTCCATATAAGTCTGTGCGGCAAAAAAGCCGACTACAAGAGCTGCAAGAGCAGCAATAAATTTAAATGTCTTTTTAGTGGTTTTCATAACAATACCCTTTCGAGAGGTTAAAATATCGGTTACATTTACAAAAGTATAATAACATATGTTTTTCAGATATACAAGAGAAATATATAGTTCTTAATAAATTTTATTTTGAATCCGATAACTGTGGGTTACATTTCGGCAGGTTTCGTGATAGGATGATGGAAGAATCCATTTTTTGAGGAGAAAGTATGAAATTTACATTTAAGACAACGATCATTTCTTGCTTTATTGCGTATATTGTACAGGCCATCGTCAATAACTTTAGTCCGCTATTGTTCATTACATTCCACGAGACATATCAGATCCCTTTGAGCAGGATCACACTTCTTGTAACGGTGAATTTTGCAGTTCAGCTGATCGTGGATGTGATCGCAACGAAATATGCAGACCGGGTGGGATACCGGAAACTGCTGGTTGCTGCCCATCTGTTTTCTGCTATGGGATTGGTATTCCTTGGAATTCTGCCGGAATTTATGGACCCGTTTACGGGAATTCTGCTGGCCGGATGTACATGCGCGATCGGCGGCGGTCTGATCGAAGTGCTGGTAAGCCCGTTGATGGAAAGCTGTCCGACGGACAATAAAGAGGCTGCCATGAGCCTGCTTCATTCCTTTTACTGCTGGGGCCATGTAGGGGTTATTTTGCTTTCGACGATCTTCTTTTATACGGTTGGAATAGGATCTTGGAAATTGCTGGCATGCTTCTGGGCTGCTATTCCGATGATAAATGCACTAATTTTCCTGAAAACACCGATCGCATCCCTGATTTCTGAGGGAGAAGTTGGTATGACGGTAAGGGAACTGTTTGCAAACCGGACATTTTGGATTCTGATGATCATGATGATCTGTGCAGGAGCCAGCGAACAGTCGGTCAGCCAATGGGCATCTGCTTTTGCGGAGCAGGGTCTTGGCATCAAAAAAACAGCCGGAGATCTGGCAGGTCCGATGACATTTGCCATCTGTATGGGCGTTGCGCGAGCGATCTATGGAAAATACGGAGAAAATATCGAACTGGATCGGTTTATGAAAGGAAGTACCATCCTCTGTGTGAGTGCTTACTTATTGATCAGTCTGTCTCCTTTACCGGTACTGAGTCTGGCAGGCTGTGCAGTCTGTGGATTTTCAGTCGGCATTATGTGGCCGGGTACATACAGTAAGGCTGCAGTTGCGTTGAGAAACGGCGGTACTGCAATGTTTGCATTGCTGGCGCTGGGCGGAGATCTGGGATGTTCAGCCGGTCCGACCGTCGTTGGATTTGTTTCTGAGCTTGCCGGTGGAAATATGAAAAACGGAATTCTGGCAGCGATCATATTCCCTGTGGTGTTGGCCGTCTGCCTGTTTGGACAGAGAAAAGACAGAGCATAGTATGCAGGGAATCTGGGAGGAAAGACTGGACTTTGCATGGAATAAATACTATAATAGAGATAGTGTGCAGATGGTAGGGGACGCCTGTCACACAGGAATACGCGACAAATGGGAGGATATTATATGATCATCAAACAGTATATCAAGGAGTTTGAGAAGCTTGGATTTGGTATGTTCGTACACTTCGGTCTTTACAGTGTTCTTGGAAAAGGCGAGTGGGCACTTCACAGCTTAAAGCTGGATCCAAACGAGTATTTTAAATTAAGAAAAGAATTTAATCCTGTAGCAGACTGGGCAGATCAGCTCTGTGTGGCTGCAAAGCAGGCAGGTGTAAAATACATCACATTAACAACACGTCATCATGATGGTTATTCCTTATATGATACTTGCGGTCTCAATGATTTCGATACCGTTCATGACAATGGCCGTGATCTGGTTCGCGAGTTTGTGGATGCCTGTCATAAACATGGAATTATCCCGTTCTTCTACCACACATTGCTTGACTGGACTGATTCAAGATATAAAGAGGATTTCCCGGCTTATTTAGAATATCTGAGAAACAGCGTAGAGATCCTTTGTACAAAATACGGCAAGATCGGCGGTCTCTGGTTCGACGGTATGTGGGACAAGCCGGATGCAGACTGGAAAGAGGACGCGCTTTATGCAACCATCCGTAAGCACCAGCCGGAAACAATGATCATCAACAATACAGGCCTTTCTGCTCTTGGCGCATTGGGTCACATTGAACTGGACAGCGTTACATTTGAGCGCGGCAAACCGTCTCCGCTTAATATGGAGGGTGCTCCGAAATATGTGGCAAGCGAGATGTGTCAGGTATTTGCAGATCACTGGGGCTATACAAAAGACGACTTAAACTTCAAGTCTCCGGCGTCCATGATCCGTGATCTCTGTGTCTGCCGCCGTTACGGCTCCAACCTTCTCATGAACGTAGGACCGATGGGTGACGGTACTCTTCGCCTGATGGATCGCGCGATCTACGATCTTATGGGACAGTGGGTTGCGATCAATGGGGAAGCGATTTATGCGCCGTATCCGTCCGGAATCGAAGTGGAAAATAAAGAGGATGACTTCATCCTTGTGAAAGACAATACATACTATCTGTTCTGCGACAAGCTTCCGATGTCTGCTGATCCGAATGTAGCCCTGAAGGTGCAGAATGCAGACCGTTTCAAAGAAGTATTTAAGCTGGATAAGAAGATTAAGAGCATTACATGGATCGACAACGGTGAGGAAGCAGAGTTCGAGCAGGACGGCGAGAACGTAGTAGTGAAGACAAAACCGTATATGTATGGCCGCCAGCTGGTTGTTCGCGTTGCGAAGATTGAAGTGGAGTAAAAATGGAACAAAGGAAACGTTTGGCGTTGGAAATCATTGATCGCCTGAAGAAGGAATATCCGGATACCGAGTGTACGCTTGACTACAATGAGGCGTGGAAGTTACTGGTCAGTGTTCGTTTGGCTGCCCAGTGTACAGATGCGCGTGTCAATGTGGTTGTAGAAAAACTGTACGAGAAATTTCCGGATGTGAATGCGCTGGCAAATGCGGAAGTGGATGAGATCGAAGAAATTGTCCGTCCGTGTGGTCTTGGCCGCAGCAAGGCGCGGGACATTAGTGCCTGTATGAAAATTCTTCGGGATGAATACGGCGGAAATGTTCCGGATGACTTTGACGCGCTGCTGAAACTTCCGGGAGTTGGAAGAAAAAGTGCCAATCTGATCATGGGAGATGTTTTTGGAAAGCCTGCGATCGTGACAGATACCCATTGTATCCGACTGGTAAACCGCATGGGACTTGTGGATGGGATCAAAGACCCGAAGCGTGTGGAGATGGCACTTTGGAAACTGATCCCGGCAGAAGAAGGAAATGATTTCTGCCATCGTCTGGTGGATCACGGAAGAGATGTGTGTACTGCCAGAACAAAGCCTTTCTGCAGCCGATGCTGTCTCGCAGATATTTGTGCGAAAGCAGGACTGGAGGAAGAAGAACGGCAGTAGCCGATCATAAGAGCAACAACAAAAGGGGAAACCGTACGGTTTCCCCTAAATTAATTGTGTCAAAGACTATTTTGTATCGTTTGCATATTTCTCCAGATAAGCCTTCTGAAGTTTCAGAGCCAGTTCCGGAGTCTTGCCGCCGATCGGAGTACCGTTCATCTCGCATGCGATCGCACAAAGCTTTGTCGCACTGGAAACGATTACTTCGTCTGCGTCCATTAATTCCTGCATAGTAAACGGTGTCTCGTCAACCGGGATACCGATCTCCTTACAGATCTGGATAAGATGTGCTCTTGTAATACCCGGTAAGATAAAGTGATCAGTCGGATGGGATTTGAATACGCCGTCCTTGATAATATGTACGTTGCTGTGAGCACACTCAGTTACAACATCACCGCGGTGGAATACACATTCATGATAGCCGAGAGCCTCTGCTTTTTCTGCAGCCATAACGTTCGGGAGCAGGTTCAGAGTCTTGATGTTGCAGTGAAGGAAACGGGTGTCTTCCATATCAGTCAGTTTCAGACGCTTGTCCGGATCACCGTGTTTACCTGGTTTCATGAAGATCCAGAGGTTCGGTTTTGTTCCGGCTGCCGGGAACTGGTGCTGACGCGGAGCAGTACCACGTGTCATCTGCCAGTAAATAAAAATCTCATTGTCATCCATCTTTGCAAGACAATCGTAAAGAATCTCAGAAATCTCTTCCTTTGTATAAGGAATCTCTATTTTTAAAAGTCCTGCACTGTTGTAGAAACGGTCTAAGTGCTCTTTGAGAGCGAAAATCTTACCGTTTTTAGCAAGAGTTGCTTCGTAAACACCGTCACCGAAGTAACATACCCGGTCATTCATCGGAACTGTCATCTCTTCCAACGGACCAAATTTGCCATTATAGTAACCTAAAGTTTTCATACTGTTTTCCCTCCATGGAACTCATATGTAGGATATGTAAAAGATAATCGGGAATAATCTCCCAAAAGTAATCATAGCACTCTTTGGAGGACTTGTAAAGCTTGCATTTAATATAAAATTAAGGATTATATCATTGTAAAATCTGAAAATTAAAGGTATAATAAAAGGAATATAAGCAGAACAAGAGGTGTACAAATGAATATCAACATGAACCCAAATGGCGAGTTGGTACAGTCCGCCGTAAATGCCCCTGGAGTAATCGAAATTCCAGATAGTTTTATAGCAGAAGCGAAGCAGTTTCGCGAACTAATGATGATGTATACCTGTGCGATCAGGGAGACGAAAACCAAACTGGAAGTTCTGAACGATGAACTTGCAGTTCGCAACCAGCGCAATCCGATCCAGATGATCAAATCCCGTGTCAAAAAGCCGTCCAGCATTACTGAGAAGCTGAAACGAAGAGGTCTTCCGGTCAATGTTCAGTCTGTAAGCGACAATCTGGACGATGTGGCAGGTATTCGTGTTATCTGTTCGTTTGTAGATGATATTTATACGGTTGCCAATATGCTGGCAAGACAGGATGATGTGGATGTTCTGATGGTTAAAGATTATATCCGCAGTCCTAAGACCAATGGTTACCGCAGCTATCATATGATCATTCAGGTTCCGATCCATTTCAGCAATGGTAAAAAGAAGATGCGCGTGGAAGTGCAGCTTCGAACTCTGGCGATGGATTTCTGGGCAAGCTTAGATCATCAGATGAAGTACAAGAAGAATCTGGACGATGCAGACGAGATTATAGAGGAACTGACTGCTTGTGCGGAGATGATTGCAGCGGCAGATCTCAGGATGCAGCGGATCCGTGAGAAGATTGACGAAAGAGAAAATCCTCCGTCTCCGTTCCAGCGTGACCGCGGTTAAAGACAGAGGATCTACAATTTAATAAAGATAACCAAACAGGGTTTCAGTGATCTGGAATCCTGTTTTTTTGTACAGAGTGACAGCCGGAGTGTTTTCACCGGAAACCTGAAGTCTGAGCGGAAGGGGCTTTAGCATGGCAAGATCGTGGAGAACCTGAGTGAACAAGCGGTTTCCGTGACCCTGGCCGCGATACTCTTCCTGGATTTCGAATCCGTACAGGTAATAATAAGAGGAGAATACGGAGATATTGACAGAGCCGTAGGTATCTGCATATCGGCGGGTTAGGGTTTCGTCTTCTGACGCAAGTGTCATTGTAACCGGATGTTCCGATGATTGTTTGTGGTGCATCATCCAGTCGTTTAAATCCAGTTCCATCATATGCTCTTCAAGAACAAGTTCTGCTTCCAGTGCATCTATGGCAGCCAGAGTATCGGGCTCTGTTCCATTCGTGTAAAAAAGAAATTCGGTATCTTCCGGAAGTTCGTCAATTGCCAGATCCAGCAGTTCTGTAAAAAGTCCCTGGCGGCGGAAATCCGGCTCGGTAAAAGCATAGCATTCGTAAGTTTCTTCATCTTCCTGAAGAAAAGCGGCTGCGGAGCGAATGATCCCGTCAACCTCAAAAATGGCAAACAAGTCCGCTTCATCGACCGGAAATGCAGCGTTCATGGATTGAATGCGGGCTTTTTGGAGAGGATTTAAAGTAGCAGTAACAGTTGCCGGCATAGTGTCATTCTCCTTGTAAAATGATGTTTCGTTGTATACCAGTATAGTACAGAAGCGGAGGCGAGCACAAGAAAAAAATAAGACTTTTTTGTATTGCCGAGTTGGTGTGGTAGTGTTAAGATATTTGTAGAAATGCGCTGCTGGACAGGGCTATAAGGAGAAATGAATTATGAAATATCTGAAAGAACTGGCCATCATTTTCGGTATTACGATGGCAGGGGAGATTTTAAATGAACTGGTACCGCTTCCGGTTCCGGCCGGTGTGTACGGTTTATTTTTACTGTTAGGACTTTTATGTGCAAAGATCGTGAAGCTGGAGGATGTAGCAACTACAGGAAATCTTCTGCTTGATATGATGCCGCTGATGTTTGTCCCGGCAGCCGTTGGCCTGATTGAAAAATATACGGAGCTGACTTCCATTCTGATTCCTTTTATCGTAATCTCTGCAGTATCTACGCTGGTTGTAATGACGGTTACGGGAAAAACAACCGAGATGATTCTGCATCATCAGAAAAAGGAGGAAAAGTAAATGCCGTTATATTTTGGTGTGTTTATCAGTGTGGCCGCATATATGATGGGAATGTGGCTGAAGAAAAAACTGAAATGGGGAATCCTCAATCCGCTGCTGGTTGCAGTGATCTTAGTCATTGCCTTACTGGTTGGAACCGGAATTCCTTATTCGGAGTACAATAAAGGCGCTTCTTATATCAGCTATTTCCTGACACCGGCAACCGTTTGTCTGGCGATCCCGCTGTACAAACAGCTGGAGCTGTTAAAGAAGAATTTTGCAGCCGTGATCATCGGAATTACATCCGGTGTTCTGGCAAGTGCAACCAGCATTATTGTGATGTCCCTGCTGTTTAAGCTGGATCATGTTTCCTATGTTTCTCTGCTTCCAAAGTCGATCACAACAGCGATCGGAATGGGTGTTTCAGAGGAGGCCGGCGGAATCGTGACGATTACCATTGTCAGCATTATCCTGACCGGTATTTTTGGAAACATTATCGGAGAAGCATGGTTCAAGCTTGTGGGGATCAAAGAGCCGATCGCCAAAGGTCTGGCTCTCGGAACCGCGTCCCACGCGATCGGAACCGCAAAGGCACTGGAACTTGGAGAAGTGGAAGGTGCTATGAGCAGTCTGTCCATTGCGGTTGCAGGTCTGATGACCGTGGTAGTCGTACCGCTGGTTTCCGGTTTGATTTGAGTATGAGTGAGGTAGATTATGGCAGCAATGTTAAAAAAACGATCTGAGATTGAAGAAAAGTATAAATGGAATCTGGAAGATATGATTCCGTCGCAGGAAGCCCTGGAGGAACTGTTAAAGTCTGTGGAAGAACGAATTGAGTCTTACAGTGCATTCAAAGGAACCTTGGGAAGTTCCGCGAAACGACTGGCAGAGTTCCTGAAATTTGATGTGGAGCTGGATGAAATGTTTGCCCGCCTGTTTTCCTATGCGAGACAGAAGAGCGATGAGGATACATCGGTAGGTGAATATCAGGCGCTTTTATCGAAAGTGACCACCTTGTCCACGAAGGCAAGCGGAGCATCTTCTTTTGCAGAGCCGGAGATCCTGGAAATTCCGGAAGAGACCATGAAAGCATTTTTAGAAACGGAAGAACTGGCTCATTACCGTTTGCTTTTAAATCGTCTCCTTGCACGGAAAGAGCATATGTTATCGGAGGCAGAAGAGAAGATTTTAAGCGCCATGTCGGAAGTGGCTCAGGCGCCAAATAATATTTTCCGTCTGTTTAACAATGCAGACATTAAGTTTCCGGTCATTGAAGGTGAGAATGGGGAAACAGTTGAAGTGACTCACGGCCGTTACATCCGTTTGCTGGAAAGCAAAGACCGCAGAGTACGTGAAGACGCGTTTCATGCATTTTACAGCGTGTTCCGCCAGTTTGCCAACACAGTGGCAGCTACTTATGAGAGTAATCTGAAGCAGGCGTGCTTCTTTGCCAAGACTCGCAAATACACCTCGTCCAGAGAATATTATCTGGCAGCCAACGAGATTCCGGAGTCTGTATATGACAATCTTTTAAAGGCAGTGGAAGACCGTATGGATCTGCTTCATCGTTATGTAAAGATCAGAAAGGAACTGCTTGGTGTAGATGAACTGCATATGTATGATCTTTACGTTCCGCTGGTGGCTGATTATGACGAAAAAGTCACATATGAAGAGGCGCAGCAGTTGATCTTAGAAGGATTAAAACCGCTGGGAGAAGAATATCTCGGCATTTTAAAGACAGGCTTTGAAAGCCGCTGGATCGACGTATACGAAAACCAGGGAAAACGAAGCGGTGCATATTCCAACGGTGTCTACGGCGTACATCCGTACGTGCTGATGAGCTTCAATGGCGGAATGAGCTCCGCCCTTACGCTGGCGCATGAGATGGGACATTCTCTTCATTCCTGGTATTCCTTCCATGAACAGGAAGCAACGTACGCACACTATAAGATTTTCGTGGCAGAGGTAGCCTCTACCTGCAATGAGATCCTGATGCTCCGTCATCTGATCGCAAATGCAAAATCAAAAGAAGAGAAGATGTTCCTGATCAATCAGATGCTGGAAAAATTCCGCGGAACATTCTTCCGTCAGGCGATGTTTGCGGAGTTTGAGTGGAAAACACACCAGATGTGCTGGGAAGGAACCCCGCTGACAAAAGACGTACTCTGCAAACTGTACCATGACCTCAATGTAAAATACTTTGGTGAGGACATGATCGTAGATTCTGATATTGATTTTGAGTGGGAGAGAATCCCGCATTTCTACCGTCCGTTCTATGTATACCAGTATTCCACCGGTTTTGCGGCGGCTACGGCTGTGGCAGGAAAGATTCTGGCAGGAGACAAACAGACATTAGAAGGATATTTTGAATTCTTAAAAGGCGGCTGCTCCATGACTCCGATCGAGCTTTTGAAGCTTTGCGGTCTGGATATGGAAAAGCCGGATGTGGTAAATGAGGCGTTGGATGTATTTGAAACGCTTCTGGATGAACTGGAAGCCTGCAAATAGGGGGATTTGAAAATGAATATTTTTGAAGCGATTTTTAACCGCCGCTCTGTACGCAAATATATCATGGAGCCATTGGAGGCAGAACTGCTGGATCAGATCAGAAAAATGATTGAGAATGTGTCGGCGCTGGACGGTTCCTGCAGAGTGGAGTTTGACATCATTGAAAATCTTGGAAAGAAAAGTCAGGCCAAGGGTCTGTTAAAGGCGGAAGCACCATATTATCTGGCCGTTTACTGTGAAGATACGCCGAGTGCGTACCGCAGTGCCGGTTATGCGGCTGAGCAGCTTGTGCTTTATCTGACAACAAAAGAGATTGGAACATGCTATCTGGGCAGTGCCAAGATCGGACCGAAAGAGAAGAATGGTCTGAAACAGTTCCTTGTGATATCTTTTGGATATGCGGAAGGCACATTGTACCGTGATATGGAGGAAGCGCACCGTCAGCCGCTTGCAAGTCTTTGTACTTACAAGGATGAACCGGGCGAATACCTGAAAAAAATCCTGAAGGCGGCCAGAATGGCACCGTCTTCCCTGAATAATCAGCCGTGGCGTTTTATTGTATATGCAGACCGTGTGTACGTGTTTATGAGAAAAGATGCGATCCCGCAGCCGAAGATGCTGATAAAAATGCGGCATTTTGATATGGGAATCATGCTCTGCCATATTATGCTGGCGGCAGAAGAGTTTTGGATGAACATGGAAACCATGACAGAAGAGCAGTACGCAAAGAAAAACTATAAGAACGGTGAATATATTTGCACACTCGTATTCCATAGCTAGTGGGAATTGTCGGATTACTTCAAGATTGATGTGCCAATAGAAGAATTTTTTTGTGAGTTGTTTTTTGTTCTTGAAACTGCTTTCAGAATATGGTAAAATCTATAAGAATAAGGTGTTGTAGGTTAGAAAACTACGTTTAAGGAGGAAACTATGATTAATCAGCTTGTCCAGAAGATTCAGAAAACAAAAGCGCCGATCTGTGTGGGTCTTGATCCAATGTTAGGCTATATCCCGTCCCATATCGTTCAGAAAGCATTTGCTGAGTATGGCGAGACATTAGAGGGCGCTGCAGAAGCAGTATGGCAGTTCAATAAAGAAATCGTAGATCACACATATGACTTAATCCCGTCCGTAAAGCCGCAGATCGCTATGTATGAGCAGTTTGGTATCGAAGGCTTAAAGGCATACGCTAAGACAGTTGAGTACTGCCAGCAGAAGGGACTCATTGTAATCGGTGATGTTAAGAGAGGCGATATCGGTTCTACATCTTCTGCATATGCAGTTGGACATCTTGGAAAAGTGAAAGTCGGCAGCAACATCTGCTCCGGTTTTAATACAGAATTTATCACAGTTAACCCGTATCTCGGTACTGATGGTGTAAAACCGTTCGTTGACGTATGTAACGAGCAGGATAAAGGTATCTTCGTACTGGTTAAGACATCTAACCCGTCTTCCGGCGAGTTCCAGGACAAACTGATCGATGGCAGACCGCTTTATGAGCTGGTTGCTGAGAAGGTTGTTGAGTGGGGCGATGCCTCCATGGACGGCGCATACAGCAACGTTGGTGCGGTAGTTGGCGCAACATATCCGGAGATGAGCAAGATTTTAAGAAAGCTCATGCCGAGAACATACTTCCTTGTACCGGGTTACGGTGCACAGGGCGGTACAGCACAGGATCTGAAGCACTGCTTCAACGAGGACGGACTTGGCGCTATCGTTAACTCCTCCCGTGGTATTATTGCTGCTTACAAGCAGGAGAAATACTCCAAGTTCGGACCGGAGCATTTCGCAGAGGCATCCAGACAGGCTGTTATCGATATGATCGCTGATATCAACAGCGTTCTTTAATAGAATCGAATAAACGACGAAATTACTCTGCTGCCTGGAAGTTACTTTTAGGCAGCAGATTGTAAAATAGGGGCATTTTGTTCCGCACATAAAATAGCAAATGAAATACACAACACAGGAGGAAACCATGGCACAGAAAAGAGTGAATGTAACGATCCACAGCCAGGAAAAACTTGCTGAGGGAATTTACAGCATGTGGTTAGACGCTCCGGAAGTGGCTGCAGAGGCAAAGCCGGGCCAGTTCATCGCTGTCTACACCAACGACCAGTCCAAGCTTTTACCAAGACCGATCAGTATCTGCGAGGCAGATAAAGAAAATGGCAGACTGCGCATTGTATACAGAATCGCAGGTGCAGGTACTCTTGAGTTTTCCCAGTATAACGCAGGCGACAAGCTTGATATTATGGGACCGCTCGGAAACGGATTTACATTACAGAACAAGAAAGCATTCTTAATCGGCGGCGGTATCGGTATTCCGCCAATGTTAGAGCTTGCAAAGAACCTTGACTGCGAGAAGATCGCTGTATTAGGTTACCGCGACTCCGAGACATTCCTTGCAGATGAAATCGGCAAATTTGCAGAAGTAGTGATCGCTTCTGACGACGGAAGTGTTGGTACAAAGGGTAATGTTATCGACGCGATCAAAGCAAACGGTCTGACAGCAGATGTGATCTACGCATGTGGTCCGACTCCGATGTTAATGGGATTAAAGAAATATGCTGCTGAAAACGGTATCGAGTGCTGGATCTCCCTTGAGGAGAAGATGGCCTGCGGTATCGGCGCATGTCTTGGCTGCGTATGCCATACAAAAGATATCGACGAGCACGCAAACGTAAGAAATACAAGAATCTGTAAAGATGGTCCGGTATTCAATGCAGAAGTAGTAGAGCTGTTAAATACAGATCAGCAGAGAGAGCGTATTGCAAGCGGTCACCAGACAGAAGGCTGCAAATGCCACACAATTAAGATTAAAGAATAAGGAGGACTAAGCATGAATACAAAAGTAAATTTAGCCGGTATTGAGCTTAAGAATCCGGTTATGACTTGCTCCGGCACATTCGGTTCCGGTATGGAATTTAGTGAGTCCATCGATTTAAATAAACTTGGTGCAGTTGTAACAAAAGGTATTGCAAATGTTCCGTGGCCGGGCAACCCGACACCACGTGTGACAGAAGTTTACGGCGGTATGTTAAATGCGATCGGTCTTCAGGG
>SVDR01000021.1 GCA_015057755.1 Lachnoclostridium sp. | reverse complement strand
GGCCTCGAAAAGTTGTCAGGCGGTCGATTGGAACGACTTCTTGAAAAGCTCACATCAAATCCGATCAAAGCGGTGACATTGGGATGTGTGGTAACTGCATTGATCCAGTCTTCATCTGCAACAACGGTTATGGTCGTTGGTTTTGTAAACTCCGGTATTATGAAACTGCAGCAGGCGGTAGGCATCATCATGGGTGCCAATATCGGTACGACTGTAACATCCTGGCTGTTAAGTTTAGCCGGTCTGGAAGGTAACAATCTGTTTGTTAAATTGTTGAAACCTTCTTCTTTTGCTCCTGTTCTTGCGGTGATTGGTGTGATTCTGATCATGTTCCTGAAAAAGGACGAGAAGAAAAAAGATATCGGTACAATTTTAATTGGTTTTGCTGTGTTGATGACAGGTATGGATACCATGAGTGCAGCTGTAAAACCGCTTGCAAACGTTCCGGAGTTCACAGCATTATTTACAATGTTCTCTAACCCGATCCTTGGCCTGATCGCCGGTGCAGTATTGACAGCAGTGATCCAGAGTTCTTCTGCATCCGTTGGTATTTTACAGGCGTTATCTGCGACGGGAGCCATCAGCTTTGGCAGTGCACTTCCGATCATCATGGGTCAGAACATCGGTACATGTGTGACTGCGATGATCTCCTCTGTCGGCGCAAGCAAAAATGCAAGACGTACCGCTCTTGTACACCTGTATTTTAATGTGATCGGTACCGTAATTTTTATGATCGGTTTCTATGCGATCAATTCCTTCGTACACTTTGGATTTATGAATGGACCGGCAACAGGATTTAATATTGCGATCATTCATACAGTATTTAATATCGTTGCTACCCTGATCTTACTTCCGTTTGGCAATGCACTTGTAAAACTTGCATGTATGACGGTTAAGGATGAGGATGTTGAGGCAGAACAGACTGCGGAAGAGCGTGCGTTCCGTCTTCTGGATCCGCGTTTCCTCGAGACACCGGGTTATGCGGTGGATCAGTGTAAACTGACAGCAGTTGATATGGCAAAACATGCAAAAGACGGTCTCCTTATGTCTCTTGAACTTCTGGAGAAGTTCGATGATGACAAGGCGAAGAAGGTCAAAGAACTGGAAGATCTTGTCGATCGCTACGAAGACGAACTTGGTTCCTACATGGTAAAATTGAGCCATGCTCCGTTATCCAAGTATGACAACCATACACTCTCTCTGCTGCTCCACAGCATTGGTGATCTGGAACGTATTTCCGACCACAGCATGAATATCTTAAGCGCTGCAGAAGAAATGCACGAAAAGGGTATGGTATTCTCAAAAGAAGGTAAGGCTGAGTTAACAGTATTTGTAAATGCAGTTCGCGAAATCCTGGACCTTACGGTAAATGCATTTGAGAAGAACGATGTCAAGAGAGCAGCATTTGTAGAACCGTTGGAAGAAGTGGTGGACGATATCAATACGATGATAAAAGCAAACCATATCAGACGTCTCCAGAAGGGTATCTGTACGATTGAGCAGGGCTTTGTTCTCTCTGATATTTCTACAAACCTGGAGCGAGTATCTGACCACTGTTCCAATATCGCTATCAGCGTTATCGAGATTGACAGAGACGGTTTCGATGCACATGGCTATCTTGAGAACTTAAAGAAAGAGAACGATTCACAGTTCATCGGTCTTGTTGAGACATATCGCAAGAAATATGCGCTTCCGACAACCGAGGCAGCTGACTAAATAATTATAGTAAAGAGAAAGGAGGACCACCATGGCACTGATCTATGCAGTTGAAGACGACAAGAATATTCTGGAAATCGAAATGTTCGCTTTGAAGAACAGCGGATATCAGGTGGAAGGCTTTGAGTGTGCCCGTGATTTTTTTAAGAAAATGGACGAACGGATGCCGGATCTGGTCCTTCTTGATATTATGCTTCCGGACGAGGATGGGCTGGAGATAGTCAAACGGCTCAGAAGACGTTCGGAAACCAGGAAACTGCCGATTCTCATGGTGACGGCGAAAACGACGGAGATCGATAAGGTGAAGGGCCTGGACATGGGTGCAGATGATTATCTGACCAAGCCATTCGGAGTCATGGAACTGATCGCCCGAGTGAAGGCCATTCTCAGACGTACCATGGACGAGGATAAATTCCTGAGTGTCGGCGATGTGTTTCTGGATGACGAAAAAAGAATGGTCTACGTAAAAAATGAACCATGCACTCTGACATTTAAAGAATACGAACTTTTGAAATTGCTTCTCTACAATGCAGGGATCGTAGTTGGGCGCGAAACGATTTTAGAACGTGTCTGGGGAATCGATTTTGAAGGCGAATCAAGAACTCTGGATATGCACATCCGAACCCTGAGACAGAAACTCGGGGAGGCAGGAGCGATGATTCGCACGGTGCGAAATGTAGGTTATATGATCGAGTAGACGGAGAATGATATGAAGCGGAAGATACAACTGGAACTTCTGGCAACTTCAGCGTTAGCGATTGTGCTGACGCTGTTGTTTGCGTTATATGTGTTTTATGGATTATTTAGGGAGCAGGTTGTCAATGACCTGAAAGAGGATGCCTGGGCATTTAAAAATGCGCATATATTTGACAATGTCGAGACGATCCATCCGGATATTTATGCTTTGCGGACAGAAAGTCTGAGAATCACCGTAGTGGATGCCAATGGAGCAGTACTGTTTGACACGGATGCAGATTCTGCAGCGATGGAAAACCATCTGGACCGACCGGAGATCATGGAGGCATTTATCGATGGAGAGGCCAGCTCCAGCCGTGTGTCAGAGACGATGTCGAAAACACTTTTCTACTATGCGATCCGGTTGGACAATGGAACGGTCATGCGAGTGTCACGAGTGGCAGACAGTATCTTTGCAGTTTCCCAGAACATTCTCCCATCCGCGATCGGAGTCTGTGTGATTTTGTTCGCAATCTGTATTGTTTTATCAAGATATTTTACTCAGAGCCTGGTAAAGCCGATTGAAAGAATGGCGGAAAATCTTTCGGAGCCGGGCGTGGAGGTCCCATATAAAGAACTGACTCCGTTTATGGCGACGATCCGTCAGCAGCATGAAGATATTTTGAAAAATGCCCAGATGCGGCAAGAGTTTACGGCAAATGTTTCTCATGAGCTGAAAACACCGCTGACTGCCATTTCCGGTTATGCGGAATTGATCGAACATGGTATGGCAAGTAAGGAGACCGCTTCACGTTTTGCGGGTGAGATCCACAAAAACGCTGCGAGACTGTTATCGCTGATCAATGATATCATCCAGCTGTCTCAGCTGGACGGTGGAAGAAAGCAGACAGAGTACGTAAATCTGGATCTGTTTGCCCTGGCAGAAGAGTGTGTGGATATGCTGGCAATGAATGCACAGAAGCAAAATGTGACTATGCAGGTTTGCGGAAAGAAAACCATGGTAATGGCGGATAAACAGTTGATGGAAGAACTGGTGTATAATTTGTGTGACAATGCGATCCGATACAACAACCGCGGTGGTTCCGTGACTGTAACGGTGGATCAGGAGAATGGGCACACATATCTTCTTGTCAAGGATACGGGAATCGGTATTTCCAAAGAGAACCAGGAACGAGTATTTGAACGGTTTTACCGTGTGGATAAGAGCCGTTCAAAGGCAACCGGAGGAACCGGCCTTGGTCTGGCGATTGTCAAACATATCGTATCCCAGCACGGAGCAACATTGTCATTGGAAAGTGAAGAGGGCAAAGGTACGGAGATTCGGGTGGACTTTGCAGATCAGGCGCTGCCGTCCGGCTCCGGATTATCATAATTAAATAGAAATATTTATATGGAAGAGGCATCATATCTGTTTGTGATAGGATGCCTTTTCTTGTGCTTGACGCTTTGTTTGGGCGTGTGGTATTCTAAAGGTACACTTCTTGCGGCCGGAATGGCCGGACTATAAGCAGATCGGAATGTTCTTTGGGATGGATTCTTTCCCGGAAATCCGTGTGAAATGGAAAATGGTATTTGCGGTTTTGAATGGGGGGATGCCTTTGATTGTCGGTAATTTTGCGATAAGAAACAGTTGACTTTTTATGGTGATTATATTATGATAGACACAGAACAAATGTTCTGGTTTTCGAACGGCGAAAAAGCCGGTTCGGTCAGATGGAGGAAATAGAAGATGGCATTAAATAAAGAAGATAAATTAAAAGCCCTTGACGCGGCGATCACTCAGATTGAAAAGGCTTACGGAAAAGGTTCTGTGATGAAACTTGGCGACTCCAAGGCGAATATGAACATTGAAACAGTTCCGACAGGCTCCCTGAGTCTGGATATTGCTCTTGGTCTTGGCGGTGTTCCGAAGGGACGTATTATTGAGATTTACGGACCGGAGTCCAGTGGTAAGACTACGGTGGCATTACATATGGTTGCAGAAGTGCAGAAGCGCGGCGGTATCGCAGGATTTATCGATGCAGAGCATGCGCTGGATCCGGTATATGCGAAGAATATCGGCGTAGATATTGACAATCTCTATATTTCACAGCCGGACAACGGTGAGCAGGCGCTTGAGATTACAGAGACGATGGTTCGCTCCGGTGCAGTAGATATCGTGATCGTGGACTCTGTTGCGGCCCTTGTTCCGAAAGCGGAGATCGATGGTGATATGGGTGATTCCCATGTGGGACTTCAGGCCCGTTTGATGTCCCAGGCGCTGAGAAAACTGACTGCGGTGATCAGCAGAACAAACTGTATTGTGATCTTCATCAACCAGCTTCGTGAGAAGGTTGGCGTGATGTTCGGAAACCCGGAGACGACAACAGGCGGTCGTGCGCTGAAGTTCTATTCTTCCGTGCGTCTGGATGTCAGAAGAACCGAGTCCTTAAAGCAGAGTGGTGAGATCATCGGTAACCATGTACGTGTAAAAGTTGTGAAAAATAAGATTGCTCCGCCATTCAAAGAGGCAGAGTTTGATATCATGTTTGGACGAGGCATTTCCAAGGAAGGCGATGTTCTCGATCTGGCAGCGAATGCCAACGTGGTGGAAAAGAGCGGTTCCTGGTATGCTTACAAGGGTGCGAAGATTGGACAGGGCCGTGAGAATGCGAAGCAGTATCTGGCTCAGAATCCGCTGATCTGCGAAGAGATCGAGAATCAGGTAAGAGAGCTGTACGGCCTGGAAGCACAGCATCTGGCAGTAGATCCGGCGGTTTCCGCAGAGGATTAAAAAGAGATTATATATCAGATAAGCGAAGTGGGATATGAAGGTTTGGAGACAAGAAGACTGGGCGGACAGTTTGTGCAGTACGGAGCCGGATGAAAAAAGATTGCAGACAGACGGTTCAGAGGAAGCCAAAAAAGCCCGGGAAAAAGCAGTCTATTATCTTCAATTTTCCGGTAAGACAGAGAATGAATTGCGGAGGAAGCTGGCGGAACAGGAGTTTTCGCCGGCTTCTGTTGACTCTGCGATTGAGTTTTTGAAGAGATACCGGTATCTTGACGATGAAGATTATGTAAGACGTTTCATAGAGCGACATGGAAGTAAAAAAAGCCGGAAGCAGATGATCTACGAACTGACCCAGAAGGGTGTGGCGAAGGATATTCTGGATCCCGTTTTTGAGGATATGGAAGTTGACGAGGAGACACAGATCCTGACTATACTTGAGAAACGCAAGTATCCGGGCGAAGAGGCAACGAGGGAAGAAAAACAGAAAATTTCTGCGTATCTTGCCAGAAAAGGCTTCTCATATGACGCTATTTCTGACGCTTTAATTCAATATGCACGGAAAAAGCGAAATTGAGGGCATTATACTTGACATAATGTATAAAAACAATTAGAATTGAAGTGTTGTACAATGAAAATTAAATAAAGGAGGTGCTCCTGTGTCACCAATAATGAGTGCGTTATTAGCAGCAATTATTGTGGCTCCTATTACCTGGCTCCTCGCTGTTGCTTACCGTAAGAAAAGCTATGAAAGCAAGATCGGAAGCGCAGAGGAAAAATCCAGAGAAATAATAGATGAAGCATTGAAGGTCGCAGAGACGAAGAAGAAAGAAGCTCTCCTCGAAGCAAAAGAAGAAAATTTGAAAGCTAAAAACGAGCTGGATAAGGAAATCAAAGAGCGTCGAGCAGAGGTTCAGCGCTATGAGCGCCGCGTTCTCAGCAAGGAAGAAAACCTCGACAAAAAGGCAGATGCGATGGAAAAGAAAGAAGCAAGCCTTGCGTCCAAGGAAGAATCCTTACGTAAGCGTACTGCTGAAGTGGAAGAGCTTTTCGCAAAAGAGCAGGAAGAACTGGAAAAGATTTCCGGTCTTACTTCTGAGCAGGCGAAAGAATATCTTCTGAAGTCAGTGGAAGAAGACGTGAAACACGACACTGCAAAGCTCATCAAAGAACTGGAGAGCAAAGCTAAGGAAGAAGCCGACAAGAAGGCAAAAGAGTATGTGGTAACTGCAATTCAGAGATGTGCTGCAGACCATGTTGCAGAGACAACAGTTTCTGTTGTTCAGCTTCCAAGTGACGAGATGAAAGGTCGTATTATCGGTCGTGAGGGCCGTAATATCCGTACTCTCGAGACGATGACAGGCGTAGAGCTGATCATTGACGATACTCCGGAAGCAGTCGTACTGTCTGGATTTGATCCAGTAAGAAGAGAAGTTGCAAGAATCGCTTTGGAGCGTTTGATTGTAGACGGACGTATTCATCCGGCTAGAATCGAAGAGATGGTGGAGAAAGCGCAGAAAGAAGTAGAGAACATGATGCGTGAAGAGGGTGAAGCTGCTTGTCTTGAAGTAGGTATTCACGGTATCCATCCGGAACTTGTCAAGCTGCTTGGCAAGATGAAATTCAGAACCAGCTATGGACAGAATGCATTAAAGCATTCCATCGAAGTTTCCCAGCTGTCCGGTTTACTGGCTTCTGAAATTGGTGTAGATGTCAGAATGGCAAAACGTGCCGGTTTATTACATGACATTGGAAAATCCGTTGACCATGAGATGGAAGGTTCCCACATTCAGCTGGGTTCCGAGCTTTGTAAGAAGTACAAAGAGTCTGCGACAGTTATCAACGCAGTAGAGTCCCATCATGGCGATGTTGAACCGACAAGTCTTATCTCCTGTATCGTTCAGGCTGCTGATACAATTTCCGCAGCTAGACCGGGTGCAAGAAGAGAGACATTGGAGACATACACAAACCGTCTGAAACAGTTAGAGGATATTACAAATACCTTTAAGGGTGTTGATAAGTCCTTCGCAATCCAGGCGGGACGCGAAGTGCGCATTATGGTAGTACCGGAACAGATCAGTGATGACGATATGGTATTACTGGCTAGAGATGTTTCTAAGAGAATCGAAGAGGAACTTGAATATCCGGGCCAGATTAAGATCAATGTAATCCGTGAATCCAGAGTGACCGACTACGCAAAATAAGTTAGACAGAATTGTCCGGAGGTATATAGTTACTATATACCCCCGGATTTTTTGTTATAGAGGAAGGTCTGGTTGACTGTTATTCAAAATCAAGGTATGATAAAGGATATGAACAAGATTGTTTTTTTGAAGTTTTAGGAGGCAATTACAATGGCAAAAATTGGTTTTATTGGTATGGGAAATATGGCTGGCGCGATTATGAAGGGCAGCTTAAAGACATTCGCACCGGAGGATATTATTTTCTTTGATGCAAATGCAGCACAGGCAGAAAAAGTGACTGCTGAGACAGGCGTTCAGCATGTTTCTTCCAATACAGAATTAGTGAATCAGGTAAAATATATCGTTCTTGCTGTAAAACCGCAGGTGCTTCCGGCAGTTATGGCAGAGATCAAAGATGTCGTTAGAAATGACCAGGTTGTAATCTCCATCGCAGCAGGATTTGCGATCGCAGACCTGACAGAAGGTATTGGTGAGCAGGCTCGTATCGTGCGCGTAATGCCGAATACTCCGGCTCTTGTGGGTGAAGGCATGGCAGGTGTTGCTTACGATGCAGAGTTATTCAACGATGAAGAGAAAGCAATGGTGGAAACACTCTTTACTTCCATCGGTAAAATGGAGCTTGTCAATGAAAATATGATGGACGTAGTGGCTAGTGCCAGCGGATGTTCCCCGGCATATGTTTATATGTTCATTGAGGCACTGGCTGACGGCTGTGTGAAAAATGGACTTCCGCGTGCCCTTGCTTATAAGATGGTTTCTCAGGCAGTTCTCGGAAGTGCGAAGATGGTTCTGGAAACAGGTATGCATCCGGGTGCGCTGAAAGATATGGTATGTTCTCCGGGCGGAACTACTATTGAAGGCCTTGCAGCTCTGGAGGAAAACAATTTCCGCGGTGCGATCATTAAGGCTTGTGATGCGAACTTCCAGAAGAATAAGCTGTTAAAATAAAGGAGCATCTTGTAATCGTCAGGGAATCCCAGGCGGTTGAAAGAAAGAGAGAGGATAAACATGGAAGCAGTTGTACGAATTAAGCGAGAATTGGCATATCAGGGAACCGTTCTGAAGATTTATCGAGACACGGTTATCGCAAATGGAATCGAGGAAGTCTTCGATTATATTCATCACAATGGAGCGGCTGCTGTTCTTCCGGTAACTGCAGATGGAAAGATCATGCTGGTTCGTCAGTATCGAAATGCATTAGACCGTTTTACATTGGAACTTCCGGCAGGAAAGGTGGATTCTCCGGATGAGCCTCGCATCGAGTGTGCATACCGCGAACTGGAAGAGGAAACCGGATATCGTACAGACAAGCTGGAGTATTTGATGACGATCAATACAACGGTTGCATTATGCAACGAGGCAATTGACATTTTTGTTGCAAAAGACTTGATTCCGTCGAAGCAGCATCTGGACGCAGATGAGAGTATCGATGTGGAAATCTGGGAAGTGAAAGATCTGCTGGAATTGATCTACAGCGGAAAAATGACAGATTCGAAGACCATCGCTGCCGTTCTGGCATATGCGCAGCAGGAAGGAATCCGATAACGGAAAACGTGAGAAAATGTCATAGTTTTTGGGGTGGCTCATATAGTATAGGGAAAGCTGTATGAGGTCTGACCATGAAATATTTGAAAAGCAAAGAGGACAGCCTGAAGATTTGGCTGTCCCTTTTTTTGTTGGCCGGAAGCCTGGCCGGAACATGGTTCTGCAATCAAATGACCAATCAAATGAAACATGAGCTTCTTATTTTAGGTCAAAGTTCTGTGACTTCGACTGCACTGGCTCAGGTCGACAGATATGATCTGCTCCTGCGGATCCTTCCGAGCCGGATTTGGATGTTGATCATCGTTATGCTGGCTGCAGCGACACCGGCAGCTGACTGGTGTATGAGGTTTGTGGCCGGATATATTGGCTTTTCTCATGCGGTTTTAATCTGTGCGGTCACAATGGAGCATGGGGCGGGCGGTTTTCTTCGCTACCTGATGCTGCAGTTTCCACAGTGTATTTGCTACATACCGGTTGGATATTTGCTGCTCTGGTGGCTGCCTGCCAAGGAAAAACGGTTAACATTATTGTCCATTCTGTTTCTAACGATTCTGGTCTGCTTGGGAAGTTTGGCGGAGAGTTTTGTGAATCCCTGGATTTTAATGTGGTTCTGAGCAGGAAAAAGTTATAAAATGAAAAAAATTTTTGATCAAAATATCACAACATCTGGAAATGGAAGAATCAGGAAAATCCAGATGTTGTGATTTATTATGTAAATCAACTCTGTAATGGGGGATAAGTGGGAAAAATATGTTTGATTTTATGGAAAACTGGGGATATAATGTAGGAACACGACACTTTTTTGGGGATAAAGTGTCAAATGGATCGTGTTTTAAGGGGATATAGTAGTACTATAAAGGGATTGAGATGAAAGAGGAAATAAAGAGTTTTATCGAATATTTGGAAACAGAAAAGGGCGCGTCAGAGAATACCCGTGTTTCGTATCGCAGAGATTTGCTCCAGCTGGCGGCGTATTTGGAGGAAATGGGGATTACAGAGGCAGCCAAGGTAACGAAAACCGTATTGAATTCGTATGTGCTGCATTTGGAAAAGGCAGGAAAAGCTTCTACAACGGTGTCCAGAACGCTGGCATCGATGAAGGCATTTTTTAATTATGAGTTTAAGCAGGGATTGATCAAACGTGATCCGGCGGAGACGATTCGTGCGCCTAAGATTGAAAAGAAGATGCCGACGATCCTTTCGATCGATGAGGTGAGTCGTTTGCTGGCACAGCCATCCGGACATTCAGCGAAGGAGATTCGTGACCGTGCGATGCTGGAACTTCTGTATGCGACCGGAATCCGGGTGTCAGAGCTGATTCATTTGGAACTGGCAGACGTCAATATGTCCATTGGATTTATTACGTGCAGAGATGAGCATAAGGAGAGAACGGTTCCGTTTGGCCGAGTTGCCAAGGAAGCGCTTACAAAATATACGGAGTCTTCCCGTGAAGAACTGCTGAAGGGAAATGAGTCTCCGTGGCTGTTTACTAATTGCAGCGGAGGACCCATGAGCCGTCAGGGATTTTGGAAGATCATCAAATACTATGGTATGAAAGCGGGGATTGAGGGAGACATTACCCCACATACGCTGCGCCATTCTTTCGCTGCACATTTGATCGGAAACGGTGCGGATGTGAAGGCCGTGCAGACGATGATGGGGCATTCTGATCTGGCAACCACGCAGATGTATGCAGCATATGCGGGAACCAGTGCAGTGCGCGATGCGTATCATGGTGCCCATCCGAGACGTTAAGCGCTCGTGATGGAAGTGGAAAAAAAGAAACAAATGAGAGAAAATGGTGACGGAGGTGTCCGGTGGATACCTCCGTTGTGGAATCTTTAAGGAGAAATAAAATGTTTTTAGTTGCAGGTCTCGGAAATCCGGGAAAGGAATATGAAACAACCAGACATAATGCGGGATTTATGGTAATCGATGCACTGGCAGATAAACTTGGGGCAGATGTGTCTGAGAAGAAGCACAAAGGTCTGTGCGGAAAGGCTGTGATTGGCGGTCAGAAGTGCATTCTTTTAAAACCGCAGACATATATGAATTCCAGTGGAGAAAGTATCCGCGCAGCGGCTGACTATTTTAAAATTGCACCGGAAGACATCATTGTGATTTATGACGATATCAGCCTGGCTCCGGGTCAGCTTCGCGTGCGTGCGAAGGGAAGCGCAGGCGGACATAATGGTATCAAGAGCATCATTGCCCATCTGGGAACACAGGAATTCCCGCGTGTTCGTGTGGGTGTCGGTGAAAAACCGTCCAGAATGGACCTGGCAGACTATGTTCTGGGACATTTTAGTGCAGAGGACAAAAAAATTATGGCAGAAGCTGTAAAAGAAGCAGCGGATGCAGCATGCGAGATCATTGAAAGCGGAATTGAGCACGCAATGAATGCACACAATAAAAAGAAGAATTAAGGATTACTGTTTCGTAGGATCATGCAGAAAGTGGGGGAAGTATGGGAGAGATTTTTGCAAATCCGTTAGTAGAACTGGCGGAGTATACGGATATGAAACGTGACCTGATGAATGGAAACGGTCCGATCCACATCTGTGGCGTGACGGATTCACAGAAGGTTCACGTGATGCACGAACTTTCCGCAGAGAAATCATGGAAATTGGTTGTTACACATGATGAGACAAGAGCCAAAGAGCTCTTTGATGACTTCAGCTATTTCTGTAAAAACACCTGGCTGTATCCGGCCAGAGATTTATTGTTCTACAGTTCTGATATTCACGGAAACCTGCTTACCAGACAGCGTATGCAGGTCTTTAAACATTTGCTGGAGGATGAAGGCGGTGTTGTAGTTACGACTGTGGACGGCCTGATGGACCATCTGCTTCCGCTTTCTATGCTGCAGGATCGTTGTCTGGCTGTGGCAGCCGGTGAGATTCTGGATGTAGAACATATGAAAGAGATCCTGACCGACATGGGCTATGAGCGTATGGGTCAGGTGGACGGCATGGGCCAGTTTTCAATCCGTGGCGGTATTATTGACATTTATCCGCTGACGGAGGAGCTTCCGGTGCGAATTGAGATGTGGGACGATGAGGTGGATTCGATCCGAACCTTCGATCCGGAGAATCAGCGTTCCATCGCACAGCTGGATTCGGTAACGATTTATCCGGCAGCAGAGCTGGTGTTAGACCGTGACCGTTTGCTGGATGGCGCGGAGAAGATTGAAAAAGACTGGAAGAAGCAGGAAAAACTGTTTCGAGAGCAGGGAAAGAATGAAGAAGCGCATCGGATCAAGGTGACTGCAACGGAGCTTTGTGAGGGAATCCGTGAAGGATTTGAAGTTCAGAATCTGGATAGTTATATTCAGTATTTTTGTGAGGATACGGTTTCCTTTCTGGATTATATGAAGGCTGCGGGCAGTCTTGCCGTCTTTTTGGACGAACCGCAGAGACTGCAGGAAAAGGCGGAGGTCGTGGAGACGGAATTTCGCGAGAGTATGACTCATCGTTTGGAAAAGGGCTACCTGCTTCCGGGACAGACAGACTTGTTATTTTCTGCGAAAGCCATTCTGGCGGCGGCTCAGGGACCGGAATGTGTGTTTATGACCGGTCTTGACCAGAGACTTCCGGGTATGACGGTAAAAGGCAAATACAGTATAACCGGAAAAAATGTAAATTCTTACCAGAGCAGCTTTGAGATGCTGATCAAGGATCTGACCCGCTGGAAAAAGGATGGCTATCGTGTAGTACTTCTTTCTGCGTCCAGAACAAGAGCCAGCCGTCTGGCAGGCGACCTCAGAGACTATGATCTGCGGGCGTTTTGTCCGGATGATCCGGGCAGACCGGTGGAAAAAGGCGAGATCCTCGTAACCTATGGAAAACTTCATAAGGGTTTTGAGTATCCTTTGATCAAGTTTGTTGTCATTACTGAGAGCGATATGTTTGGCGTGGAAAAGCGCCAGAAAAAGCGTAAGAAATACAATTACGAAGGAAAAAAGATCAGCAGCTTTACGGAGCTGACGGTTGGAGATTATGTGGTTCACGAAAGTCACGGACTGGGTATTTATCGCGGTATCGAGAAAATCGAGCAGGATCATGTGATCAAGGATTATATCAAAGTCCAGTATGCAGACGGAGGAAATTTATATCTGCCGGCCACCAGACTGGACGGAATCCAGAAGTATGCCGGTTCGGATGCGAAGGTTCCTAAGCTTAACAAACTTGGCGGAAGCGAGTGGAATAAGACAAAGACGAGAGTAAAAACTGCGGTGCGCGAGATCGCGAAGGAGCTGGTAGAGCTTTATGCGGCCAGACAGGACGCAGAAGGTTTTCAGTATGGTCCTGATACCGTGTGGCAGCGGGAGTTTGAAGAAATGTTCCCGTACGAGGAGACAGAGGACCAGTTAACGGCTATTGAAGAGATCAAGAAGGATATGGAAAGCCGCAAGATTATGGACCGTCTGGTTTGCGGCGACGTTGGATACGGAAAAACAGAAATTGCGATTCGTGCTGCATTTAAGGCGATTCAGGAAGGAAAGCAGGTGGTATATCTGGTTCCGACCACGATCCTTGCCCAGCAGCATTATAATACATTTGTCCAGCGAATGAAGGATTTTCCGGTTCGCGTGGACATGATGTCCCGATTCCGTACACCGGCGCAGATGAAGCTGACGCTGGAAGGACTGAAAAAGGGCATTGTCGATATTGTGATCGGAACACACAGGGTTCTTTCAAAAGATGTGGAATTTAAGAATCTAGGACTTCTGATCATTGATGAGGAGCAGCGGTTTGGTGTTGCTCACAAAGAAAAGATCAAACAGATGAAGCAGAATGTGGATGTTCTGACGCTGACGGCGACTCCGATCCCGAGAACACTCCACATGAGCCTGATCGGAATTCGTGATATGAGCGTTTTGGAAGAACCTCCGGTAGACCGTGTTCCGATCCAGACGTATGTCATGGAATATAATGATGAGATGGTCCGTGAGGCGATCCATCGTGAGCTGGCCAGAAACGGTCAGGTGTACTATGTATACAATCGTGTCAGCAACATTGACGAAGTGGCAAATCATGTGGCGGCTCTGGTTCCGGATGCAAATGTAGCATTTGCACACGGTCAGATGAGTGAGCGCCAGTTAGAAAAGATCATGCTGGATTTCGTGAACGGAGAGATTGATGTGCTGGTATCCACAACCATCATCGAAACCGGACTGGATATCCCCAATGCAAACACGATGATCATTCATGATGCGGACAGACTGGGACTTTCTCAGTTGTACCAAATCCGTGGACGAATCGGTCGTTCCAGCCGTACTTCTTTCGCCTTCCTCATGTACAAACGCGATAAGCTGCTGAGAGAAGAGGCAGAGAAGCGTCTTCAGGCGATCCGTGAATTTACGGAGCTTGGTTCCGGTATCAAGATTGCCATGAGAGATCTGGAGCTGCGAGGCGCAGGAAATATTCTCGGTGCGGAGCAGCACGGACACATGGAGGCAGTCGGTTATGATCTTTACTGCAAGATGCTCAATGAGGCGGTTCTTGCCCTGAAGGGTCAGGAAAATGAAGAAGAAAAGTTCGAAACAGTGGTAGACTGTGATATCGATGCCTTCATTCCGGATGGCTATATCAAGAATGAGTATTTGAAACTGGACGTTTATAAGCGGATCTCAACCATTGAAAATGACGAGGAATACATGGATATGCAGGATGAATTGATGGACCGTTTTGGAGATATTCCGAGGTCTGTGGACAATCTGCTCCGTGTGGCAGAGTTGAAAGCCATGGCGCATCGCTGTTATGTGACAGAAGTCAATATCAACCGTCAGGAAGTCCGCATGGAACTGTTCCCGAAAGCAAAACTGGATGTGACCGGAATTCCTGGCCTGATCGCAGAGTACAAAAATGCACTGCGGTTTGTTCCTGGTGAGAAACCGATGCTGCTGTACCAGGATAAACGGACGAAGAACAAGGACTGTGAGAAGATGATGGCGACAGCCAAAGAGATCCTGATCAAGTTGTCGGATCTGGCATCGTAGAGGAGGATGGAATTCGTATGGAGAAATTGTATATCCGTATGTTTGGTGAATTATCTCTTCATATGGGAGATATTCACATTTCTGATCATAATAGTCGCTCCAGAAATGTATGGCTGTTGATCGCGTATCTTCTTGTAAATCGTGGGAAAGCAGTATCCAGAAGTGAATTGGTTCGGGTTTTATGGGAAGGTGAAGTGACTTCAAATAATCCGGAGGCAGCACTAAAAATCGTTCTCCATCGTGCAAGAACGACTTTAAATCGTTTATGGCCTTCAGCAGGACATCAATTGATCCAGTATAAAAACGGAGGCTATTCATGGAATGTGGAAATTCCGATGGTATTGGATGTGGATGAGTTCGAGGAGATTTACAAGAAAAAATGTGAAGATTCCGGAGAGCGGATGCGGCTGCTGCAGAATGCAGTCGCTCTTTATAGAAGTGAATTTCTGACTAAGTATTCTTCTGAAATGTGGGTGATGCCTCTGGCAGCTTATTATCATAATCTTTATATGAAAGCTGTGCTGGAGTTGGTGAAGATCATGTCTGAGCATGGATGGCATCAGGAAGTTGTGTCTATTTGTAAAAATGCGATGCTGATTGAAGCGCATCATGAACCATTGCATCGTCAGCTGATGCAAGCGATGCAGGCGTTGGGTGACCACAAAGGTGTTGTGAATGTCTATGAAAAGCTGAATCAGAAAATGAAGGAAGAAATCGGTGTGGAACTGGAACCGGAAACAGTTGCCTTGTACGAAATGGCTCTCCAGACAATTCAAAATAATCATGTGCCGATGGATGAAATTAGGGAGTTTTTGAAGGAAGCACAGGTAGATGGGGCACTGCAGTGTGATTATGATTATTTTAAAGTGCTTTGTCATGCAGAGTCCCGTGCTTTAAAACGAAGAGGAGATTCTACGCACATTGCTCTGTTGACGATTATGGATCTTTCAGGATATTCTCATTCACATATTGGATTAGAGCACGCGGCAGAGCAGTTAGGAGAGCAGATCCGCAAAACCTTGCGTCAGAGTGATGCATTTACAAGGTGCAGCAAAACGCAGTATATTATCATGCTTCCTCAGGCAAGTTATGAAAACAGTCATAAGATATGTGACAGAATCATCAGCGGCTATCATAGACAGCATCCGTTGATGCACATAGATATTCGGTATCAGATAAAACAATTGGTTCCGGTACATAATAATTAACGGAAAAGACCCGTGGGAGAGGAATCCACGGGTCTTAATAGTTGGATAAGCTTATTTTTTAAATTTTAAGCTGTTTTTCTTTTTCTCTAAGAAGGAGAATCCTGCAAGTCCGAGTCCGGAAAGAGCGCTCGCGATCAGCCATAAGAAGGAATAGTCTCCGGTCATCGGAAGAACAGCTAACGGAATATTGTCATCAGAGATGAATGTTGCGCCAAGAACATCGTGTGGAATACCAGGATCTGTACCGAAATTATCAACTGCTGCGACTTCTGGTGTGTTTGGTTTGTCATTGTTTTTCGGATCATTGTTTTTTGGATCATCGTTCTTCGGATCGTCGTCGATGGTATCCGTAATGATATTCTCTACATTGTGCGCCCATGTATTTTCGTAACGAGTCGTTTCCACTGTTACTTCAGTTACTGTCAAGGTTGCATAAACTTCAGTTTCTGTAGCTGCAGCTGCATTACGCTCATAGCTGCTTTCTACTGTCTCATCAACACGTTTGTCTGTGCGAGTGTATATTTTCTCATAAGTCTCCGTATCGATTTTTTCACGACCAGTTTTTTCCGTTGTTGTTGTTAACTGAGCGGACGGCTCAGTGACCTCGAAGGAGAGGTTTACATTCAGGTCAACCTTGCGTGTACCGGAAGCGACACCAACGAAAGTCTGGGATGTGCTGTAAGTTTCTGCGGAGTAGAGGTAAACACCCTGCGCCAGATTCTGTGTACCTTCAAGATTTAAGGTAATGGTCACGTTTTCGGACAGCTGGATATTGCGGAACGTGTAGGTGGTCTCATTCGCTTCGCCTCGAATATCTCCATCGGTAAAGCGTTCTTCGTTACCCTCTCCGGAAATACGTCTTGTATAAAGAATGATGTTTGGATTCTCTGCGTCACGGATGTGAACCACTAAATCTCCGGTCACATCATCTTTGTTCAGCTGGAGCGTAAAGGATACGTCTGTTTTAAATACATCATTATCCGGATTATCATCTGTATTTGCTGCTGCATCGTCCGCTTTTTCCTTAATAATAATCGTACTCTCTGTAGCAAAGTTCTTATCGGTAATAAATGTGGTTGTAGGATCGTCAATGGCAGCCGGATCTACGGAGAGTAATGCCTGATAGAAGTAGTTGGTGCAGTCTTTTTCAGTCTGATCTGTTTGATATTCGGAGCTGGCAATATGTGTAGGACTCAGATAGTTGCTTTCATTGCTGTTTCCATAGTTCCAGAGTGCGGCCTGAGTTGCTGCTAAGGCTTCACCTTCTGTCAGGTTGTCAGCGTAGGAAGTATCTTTGCCATTTGCCCGTAACCAGTCTCTAAAGAAAGCGCGACATTCTTCCAGACTTCCAATACCGGTATTTGTGCCCCAGTAACCATGGAGTGCAATGGATTTAATCTTGGCTGCAGCGCCTTCACGTTTGTAATAGTCTGCAGTCTCTACATTCTCCATATTGTAGCTGGTTTTGCGGATCGCAGAAGTTCCAAGGTCCACACAGAGAACATAGTGTGCATTTCCGGCCGTATCGACCAGTTTAAACTGATGTGTCAGAGTTGTAGCATTCGTATTTTTGTTCGTGATCGGCTTGATCGCAGATTCAAGACCATAACCGGTGTAGATGAAATCATATCCATCTTTGATAGTTCCGCCGGTGCTGTCTTTGGTTGGATTTCTGAGATCGGTATCTTCATCAATAGTTCCATCAGAACCGCTCGGTGTCAGATTCAGATTCGGCTGTAAGGAACGCATAGTCACATTTCCATGTTCTCCGGAAGCAACAACTTCGTACATCTGACCCTGGTAGATGAAATATGTGCCCTCATCAGTAGTAACCAGCTGCCATGTGGTAGTATCGGTTACTTCGGTAGTGGTAATTGTATCTGTTCTCTCGCTGGACAGTTCCACTTCACGTGCAAGTTCTTCAGCAGTATAGAGAATGGTCTCTGTCTCTACGATGGTAGTGGTAGTCTTGGTGGTTTCGTGAGTCGGATCTGTTGTTGTAGTGCTGCTGGAGGATGTCGTTTTACCATATACAGTCTCGCTGGACTTCATGAGTTCGAATCCGGCAGCGTCTGTAATTGTAGTAGTGGTCTTATATCCGATCACAGTGCCGTTTGTATCTTTTACTTCTTCAACAGTGATCATAGTTCGTTCGCCGGAAACCGGGTCAGTCATATCACTTGCTTCCGGTTTTGCTGGAAGTGTGATAGTCTCAGTCGGAGTTGTCGGCGCAGAGGTTGTGGTCTCAGCGGAAGAAGCGATGGTTGCAGTATTTTCTTTTGTAGTAGTAGTTGTTTTTATCACTTCGTAACCAACAAGGATATCATTTTCTATAATCTCACGGATTTCTGTTTTGACGCTGACTGCATCCCCATCATTGTTGGTAGTGGTTTCTGTTGCTGTGGTTATATTCTCGCCGTTGGCGTTTGTTTCTTTTGTACCGTTTGCAAGGATCTGGTTCAGCTCTTCTGAGAGCGTTGGAACGATCACAGTACTTCCTTTATCCTCACTATTCCCTGTTTCAACCGGAGTGGAAGCGTTGCCGGATACAGTGTTTGCAGAAGTCGTTACGACTTTCTTGGTAATCTGGTATCCGCCGTCAGTCGGAGTGATCTCATAAGAGGTTGCAATGATATTACCATCGGCATCTGTTGTCTCTGTATACGGGGTCTCCGCTACAGGAGAGCCATTTTCATCAAGTTTGATGCCCTCAATATTACCGGCTGCCAAATCTTCAATTGTAACCACACGGATTTCCTCTGTATCAGAAGTACCCGGTGTCAGAGTCAGAGTTACATCTGTTGTATCCAGTGGATCAGAAATCGTAATCTCTGTGGTCCCATCATTGGAAGTATCCGGATTATCAACATCTATATCTTCCCACTGTCCCGGATCTGTCCCGATTAATTCCCAGTCATCATCTGAAATCGGAGTTCCCTCGATCCATTTACCCTCAGTAGTAACCGGATCAGGTTCTGTCTGCTCAACAGTGTACTCGTCAACCGGATTTGGTCCGGATGTTTCGGTGTCGATCAGAACATTTTCCTGCGACTCAGATGTGGTAGTTGTTGTGGTAATTTCTGTCTGCTCGCTGCCTTGCACAGACTCAGAATAACCAATCTGCTCGCCTTTATTGTTGGTAGTAATTTCTGTTTTGTCGGTCTGTTTTCCTGTTACAGAAACAGTTGTAGATGCATTGGAACTGGTGGCAATTTCTGTATTTGGATCGCTTTCCCAATTATCAGATGTAACGATTGTCTGTACCGAATTGCCGTCGCTGTTAGTTTTGTCAGTAACTGTGACTTCTGTAGTAACTGTAACTTCAACATTGCCAGCAGGGGTTTCTACGGTATCTGTGGTGGAGTCTGCAGCCAGAGTGCCAACCGAAAGCTGATTCATGCAAAGGCTGGCCACCATGATAGCTGCTAATGCTTTTTTCATTGTTTTTGTTTTAGTTAATTTTCTCCTCATACTTTTGGTCTCCTCTCTGAAATTCTGCTTTATAGAAAACGGAAGCACAGAATCGAACAACTTCCGCGTAACAATACTTTGAGTATGGTGTTATTGCAATTTTATTATAAAGAATAAAAGTTGCAGTTACAGTTACAGAAAATGGAAAAGTAGAACCACAAATGACAAAAAATGAATCAAATTTACTGAAAGAATGTGGCAAAAATGTGTCAGTTTCAAACAAAATATCTTGAGGAGAAAAACATCTGATGTTATACTGTAACGGTGAAAGGAGATGTAAGGATCGATGAAAGAGCAGGAAATTAAAACGATTGTAGAACGGCAGAGAGCCTGCTTTCAGGCAGGAAAAACGTTAAATATAGATGTGCGGATCGAAGCGTTGAAAAAGCTTCGCGTCTGTGTACAAAAGTACGAAAAAGAGATTGCAGCTGCGCTGAAAAAAGATCTTGGCAAGAGTGCGATGGAAAGTTATATGTGTGAGACCGGAATGGTGCTCAGCGAGTTGAGTCACATGATCCACCATGTACGTTCTTATGCAAAGGAGAGGACAGTCCGGACACCTCTGGCTCAGTTTTGCTCCAGAAGTTACAAAAAGCCGTCTCCGTATGGTGTGGTTCTGGTTATGAGTCCATGGAATTATCCGTTCCTTTTGACGATGGATCCGCTGGTGGATGCGATTGCAGCCGGAAATACAGTAGTAGTGAAACCGAGCGCATATTCTCCGTACACGACAGAGATCGTAAAGAAGATCCTTGAAGAGTGCTTTTCTCCGGAATTTGTGGCAGTTGTCACAGGCGGACGTGCGGAGAATGCCTGTCTGTTGAAGGAACATTTTGATTATATTTTCTTTACCGGAAGTCAGAATGTAGGCAAGGAAGTGATGCGTCATGCAGCGGAGCATTTGACGCCTGTGACATTGGAGCTTGGCGGAAAGAGCCCGTGTGTGGTGGAAAAAACGGCGGATATCAAGCTGGCGGCAAAACGAATTGTTTTCGGCAAATTCCTCAACTGTGGCCAGACATGTGTGGCTCCGGATTATGTGTATTGTGACCCAGCGGTCAAAGAGGAGCTGGTATCAGAAATTCAGAAGCAGATCCGCAAACAGTACGGAAAAGATCCGTTAAAGAATAAGAATTACGGAAAAATCATTAATGAGAAGCATTTTAAGCGGATACAAGGCTTGATTGATCCGGCAAAAATGGTTTGCGGAGGTCAGGTAAATGAGTCAGCGCTCCAGATTGCACCGACGGTTATGGACCATGTGACCTTTGATGATGCGGTCATGCAGGAGGAGATTTTTGGCCCGGTACTTCCGATCCTGACATACGAATCTTTTGACCGAGCTATTGAAAAGATCAACTCTATGGCGCACCCGTTGGCACTGTATGTGTTCACAAATGATAAAGCGGCGGCAGAAAAGATTACTTCCCTCTGTGGTTTCGGCGGAGGCTGCATCAATGATGTGATCATTCATCTGGCAACCAGTGAAATGGGCTTTGGCGGTTTTGGAGAGAGCGGCATGGGCTCCTATCATGGAAAGAATGGATTCGATACCTTCACGCATTATAAGAGCATTGTCGATAAAAAGACGTGGATCGATCTGCCTATGCGGTATCAGCCGTATAAGAAGATTTATGATAAAATGGTGCGTGTGTTCTTAAAGTAAAAGGGTTGACAAAGCCTTTGATTCCGCCTATAATTCACTTTATAGTAATAAAGGAAACAAGCGGAGAAGAGAAGAAGTAGCTGGATCTTAATCCCAGACAGAGAGCTGCCGGTCGGTGAAAGGCGCGTGGGACGGTTTGGTGAATACATCTCGGAGCTTTGCACCGAACGGGCGACCCAGTAGGCTGCAACGGAGTTGGCGCACGTTATAGCGTCGGGGGTCATGATGGTGACCTTCAGAGCCGCGTGGATGTGAGTCCATGTGGGAAATTAGGTGGTAACACGAGAGTTTAGCCTCGTCCTAGTAATGGGACGGGGCTTTTTTAGTTCCATATCGGATCCGCTGTCCGAAAAAGAAAAGGAGAAAATTACAATGGGTGTTTATGAAGAGTTAGTTGCCCGCGGTCTGATCGCGCAGGTAACAAATGAAGAAGAAATCAGAAAAATGGTAAATGAAGGCAAAGCTACATTCTACATTGGCTTTGACCCGACAGCAGACAGCTTACATGTTGGTCATTTCATGGCGCTCTGCTTAATGAAGAGATTACAGATGGCAGGCAATAAGCCGATCGCCCTCATCGGCGGCGGTACAGCGATGATCGGTGACCCGTCCGGACGTACAGATATGCGTTCCATGATGACTGTTGAGACAATCCAGCACAACTGCGACTGCTTCAAGAAGCAGATGGAGCGTTTCATCGACTTCTCCGACGGAAAAGCGATGATGGTAAACAACGCTGACTGGTTATTAAAACTGAACTACGTAGAGCTTCTTCGTGAAGTTGGCGCATGCTTCTCTGTTAACAACATGCTTCGTGCAGAGTGCTACAAACAGCGTATGGAAAAAGGTCTCAGCTTCCTTGAGTTCAACTACATGATCATGCAGAGCTACGACTTCTTAGAGTTATACCGTCGTTTCGGCTGTAACATGCAGTTTGGCGGCAACGATCAGTGGTCCAACATGCTTGGCGGTACAGAGCTGATCCGTCGTAAACTGGATAAAGACGCACACGCTATGACAATCACTCTTCTTCTCAACTCCGAAGGCAAGAAGATGGGTAAGACACAGTCCGGCGCTGTATGGCTTGATCCGAACAAGACAACTCCGTTCGAATTCTACCAGTACTGGAGAAACGTGGCTGACGCTGACGTTCTGAAATGCCTGAGAATGCTCACATTCTTACCGCTTGAGCAGATCGACGAGATGGATAAATGGGAAGGCAGCCAGCTGAACCAGGCAAAAGAGATCCTTGCTTACGAGCTTACAGGTCTTGTTCATGGTGAAGAAGAAGCGAAGAAGGCACAGGAGTCCGCAAGAGCATTATTCGCAGGCGGTGCAGCAGCAGAAATGCCGACAGCAGAATTAACAGACGCTGATTTCGTTGACGGTTCCATCGACCTTCTTTCCATCGTACAGAAATCCGGTCTCTGCGCATCCCGTTCCGAGGCAAGAAGAAACGTAGAGCAGGGCGGCGTTGCTGTTGATGGTGAAGTGGTAAAAGATATCAAAGCAATGTTTACAAAAGAGCAGTTTGCAGGTGAAGGCATTGTGGTAAAACGTGGTAAGAAGAATTTCCGCCGCGTGGTTGTGAAATAAGAGGGATATTATGGATATTTTAAAATTAGCGCAGGACAATTATGATTATGCAGTGAAGATCCGCAGACATCTCCACGAGAATCCGGAGCTTACAAGCTTTGAGTTCAATACACTGGAGTTGATCAAAAACGAGCTGACTTCCATGGGCATCGAATGGACAGAGGTTCCGGATGGCGGTATCGTTGGTCTGATCCACGGCGGAAAACCGGGCAAGATGGTGCTGATGAGAGCCGATATGGACGCACTTCCGATTCAGGAGAGCGAAGAGAATCTGGTTGGAAAGAAAGTTTGTGTATCCAAGGTTCCGGGTGTTTCTCACGCGTGCGGTCACGATATGCATACAGCAATGCTTCTGGCTGAGGCGAAGATCTTAAATGAGATCAAGGATGAGCTCAATGGTGACGTGGTTCTCTGCTTCGAGAGAGGCGAAGAGGGTGGCGGCCAGGTGGCAAATCTCCTTCCGTATATCGTAGAAGAGATGAAACTTCCGATTCAGTCCTGCGTGGCATCTCATGTAAAATGGGACGTTGAATCCGGTACTGTTTCTGCAGAGCCGGGTGCAGTTATCTCCGGCGGTTACGGTTTCCGTATCAAACTTCATGGTCTTGCAGGTCATGGTTCCCGTCCGGACCTCGGACACAGTGTATTAGACTGCTTCCACAGCATTTACGCGCACATGAATATGAACCGTATGAAATACGTTTCTCCGACCGAGATCCTTACATTTTCCATCGGTAAAGTGACATGTGGTACAGCACTTAATATCATTCCGGATGAGCTGGTATTTGAGGGAACAACACGTACATTCAATATTGAAGGTGCGGGTGAGCCGTTCATGAATCAGTTCAAGGCAGTTCTCGAAGCTGAGTGTAAACTCCACCACTGCACATACGAAGTGATCTCCATGAAAGATCCGCTGTTTGAGAACTATAACAATGAGAAATGCGCAGAGATCGCTCAGAATGCGATCAAGAAATATATCGGTGCAGAAGCCGTTGCGAAAGCACAGCCGTGGATGGCTTGCGAGAGTATGCAGGCGTACTTAAAGTACTGGCCGGGCGTGATCACATTCACAGGCATTAAGAATGATGCAATGGGAACAGGCGCAAACCACCATACACCGGAGTTTGAAGTAGACGATCAGGGTATGATCGCAGGTATCACAGCAGCTATCGGTTATGTGATCGAGTTCCAGAACTACGAGGGCGAGATCCCGTTCACACCGTACAAAGGAAATATCAGAGAACTTTCTTCCAGAAATTTCTAAATAAAAATATTAAAAGTACCTCAGATACGAAAAATAAGTTTCTGAGGTACTTTTTTTGGAATATTTGGCTACTGATATTGTGCCTGATGCATTTCATAATAGAAGCCGCGCAGTTTCATCAATTCTTCATGGTTTCCCTGCTCCACAACATTTCCGTCACGGACAACGAGGATACAGTCTGCATTGCGGATCGTGGACAGACGATGTGCTACTACAAAGCAGGTCTTATCCTCCATCAGTGCACGCATGGCGGCCTGGATCTGGTGCTCGGTGCGGGTGTCAACGTTGGAGGTGGCTTCGTCTAGGATCAGCATCGGAGTCTTCATCAAAAGCGCACGTGCGATGGTGAGAAGCTGTTTCTGTCCCTTGGAAATATTGGTGCCGTCATCGATGAGCAAGGTATCATAGCCTTGCGGAAGACTCTCAATATAATGATGAATATGAGCCGCTTTTGCTGCTGCAATGACTTCCTCGCGGGTTGCATCCGGGCGTCCGTATGCAATGTTTTCGTAAATCGTTCCGTAGAAGAGCCAGGTGTCCTGAAGAACCATGGAGTAGGAAGAACGCAGGCTCTTTCGTGTAATATCTGTGGAACTGAGTCCGTCCACGAGGATTTTTCCGCTGTCGATATCGTAGAAGCGCATCAGCAGGTTGATGAAAGTGGTTTTTCCGGCTCCGGTCGGACCGACGATGGCGATCAGGCTGCCTTTCGGAGCTTTCATGCTGAAATTATTTAAAATCACCTTGTCTTTTGTATAGCCAAAGTTTACATTCTGTAATTCCACATTTCCTTCCACGCGGCCTTCAGCGACCGGAAGGTCTACTGCATCATCTGCGTCAGCCGGTTCCGGATCTTCGTCCATAACTTTAAATACACGCTCGGCAGCAGCCAGAGAGGACTGCAGTTCGCCGTAAATCTCAGCCACTTCGCGGATCGGTCCGGTAAATTTGCGGGAGTACAATACAAAGGCAGAAATTCCGCCGATATCGATCTCACCGCGGAGGAAGAGGATCGCGCCGAAAATGGAAACAAGAGCCAGAGCCAGGTTGTTGGTGGCATTGGTTCCCGGACCCATGATAGTTGCGTAGTAGTCGGTCTTGAAATACTCGTCCACCAGGCGCTTGTTCTGTACCGCCATTTCTCCGATCACGCGCTCTTCCTGAGTGTAGGCGCGGAGCGTTTTCTGACCGGAGATCATTTCTTCCACATAACCGTTCAGTTCACCCGCGGCTTTTGAACGGGCGCGGAACATTGGCTGCACCATTTTCGTCAGGTAGGATGCCAGCACAAGCGCCAATGGAATCGTTACGGTAAACACCAGACAAAGCTTCGGACAAAGGCTTAACATCATGATCAGGGAGCCGGAGATCGTTACGACACTGGAGAGCACGTGAACCACATCGTTGGATAAGGAGGCATTCAGCGTGTCAATGTCGTAGGAAATACGGCTTAAAATATCGCCGGTGGTGTTGTTATCAAAATAGCTGACCGGCAGTTTTACCAGATGGTTAAAGGTGTCTCTGCGGAGCGTATAGGTGATTTTGCGTGACAGGTGGATCATGGAAACATTGACAATATAGCTCATGATCGAACTTGCCACATAGAACACTAAGAGCAGAGCTGCATATTTATAAATCAGAGGAAAGTCCATAACGCCGGATTCCCCACCCTCACTGATCAGGTTGATCGCGGTTCCGGAAAGTTTCGGTCCTGCCAGAGCCAGGAGGTTACTGGTAAGCGATAAAGCCAGTACCGCAAATAACTGCACTTTGTGTTGAAGTAAATATCCGAAAATACGGATTAACGTTGCTTTTCGTTTCATGACTCTCCACCTCCCATCTGAATTTCACTGATCTCGCGGTAAGCGTCGCAGGTTTCCATTAGTTCTTCGTGAGTTCCAAGACCCAGCGGGAGTCCGTCTTCCAGAACCAGAATCTGGTCACAGTGCATGATGGAGCTGATGCGCTGCGCGATAATGATGGTGGTTGTCGCATCGAAGCGGTCATTGAGAGCCGTTCGGAATTTGGCGTCAGTTTTGTAGTCGAGGGCGCTGGAGGAATCGTCCAGGATCAGGATCTCCGGATGTCCTGCCAGTGCACGGGAGATCAGCACGCGCTGCTTCTGGCCTCCGGAAAGGTTTGCGCCTTTGATCGCCAGATCGCGTTCCAGTCCGCCGCTTTCACCGACGAACTGAGCGGCCTGAGCGACTTCGAGAGCTTCATTGAGCTCTTCAGTTGTCAGATTTCTGCCCATGTCAATGTTGTGATGCAAAGTATCTTTAAAAAGCATATCATTCTGGAATACGACACCAAATTTCTGGCGGAGTTCCTGCAGTGGGAAGGTTGTGATATCGCGTCCGTGAATGAGGATCTGACCTTCGTCAATGTCATAGAGACGCAGAAGTAGCTGCGCCAGTGTGCTCTTACCGGAGCCGGTCGGTCCAATGATGCCAAGAGACTGGCCCGGTTCTAGTTTGAAGCTGATATTGTCCAGGTTTTTCACACGTTTGTTATAGGAAAAACTTACATGATCAAATTCAATGTGCGGAGGCGCGCTGGAACCTGCAGATGCCGCATAGGAATCGTCCGGCTGCGGGCACAGTTCCGGAGTGCATTCCTTCACTTCCATATCCGCCGGAGTCAAAAGCACTTCTGCCACACGGTCTGCGCTGGCAATGGCCTTGGAGGACATTGTGACCATACGGGAAACGGCCATGATCGCATTTAAAATGATCGTAAAATAGGTAAGGAATGCGACGATGGCACCCGGCTTCATTTCTCCGGACGATACACGCCATGAACCGACGACGATGACTGCAACCAGTCCTGTATTTAACATCAGGTTGATGACCGGGCTGACCGTTGCCATTGTGATCGTTGCTTTCATTTCATCGTGGTTCAGCTTCTTGTTGACGGTATCGTAGCGGTTCATCTCGTGTTCTGAACGGCTGAGAGCTTTGATTACGCGTACACCTGTGGTATTTTCACGTACCACGCGGATCATGTCGTCTGCGGAGCGCTGGGACTGGGCAAACAGCGGAATACTCTTTTTACTGATAAACGCCACAAGAATGCTCATGAATGGAATCAAAATGCAGAGGATGGCAGATAAATGGGTATCAATCATCATCGTTACCACAATGCCTCCCAGCATCAGGATCGGAGCACGGACACCCATTCGCTGCATCATATTTAAGGTACGATGCAGGTTGTAAGTGTCGGTTGTCATTCGCGTTACCAGAGACGGGATTGTAAACTTGTCCACCTGAGAGCTGGAAAGATACGAAATCTTGTGGAACAGGTCATAGCGGAGCGTTTCAATGGTATCTCTGGATACTCCGGCTGCCACGCGGTTTGCCCAGACGTTGCAGACAAATACCAGACCTGCACATGCGATCATGACGAGGCCCCATTTGACTACGAGGGTAATGTCATTGAGCGGCGTAATTTCGTCTATAATATAGGAAAGGATATATGGAATTAAGAGCTCCATGATCGTTCCGGTAAACTTGATGGTAAAACCGTATGCCATGGTGGGCAGGTGGGGTTTCACATAACGGATGATGTATTTCATAGCAGTGCGCCTCCGAATAAAACTTTAGAATGACAGATGATGATACTGCCATACATTCTATTATAAGAAACTTTTCAGCGAGAGTCAATCAATGGAGGAGAAGGAGTTTTGCTTGAAAATTAACGGAAATTTAATGATTTCGAGCGGTCTCACCAGTTGACAATCCGCAAGGGTTATTGTAGAATCTGCCTCGTACGCATTCTCATCCAAATGCGCAGAAAAATATATTTTAGAAATAGGAGTGATTTTTTTGGATTCAGGGCAAGCCCTGCAGATGTTTATTGTAATTGGGCTATTAGGTTTATCCGCATTTTTCTCATCTTCGGAGACGGCGATGATGTCGGTCAACAAGATTCGCGTGAGAACACTGGCGGATGCCGGTCTTAGCAGTGCTAAGATTCTTGTAAAGGTACTTGACAACCAGCCGAAGATGCTGAGTGCGATTTTGATCGGTAATAATATCGTAAATATTTCCGCATCTTCCCTTATGACGGTTCTCGTAACAGACGTGTTCGGCAGTGCGTATGTCGGCGCAGCAACCGGTGTTCTGACACTGTTGGTATTGATTTTTGGTGAGATCACACCGAAAACTACTGCGACACTCTATTCCGAGTCGATGGCTTTAAAATTCGCAAAGCCCATTTATCTGCTGATGCAGGTACTGACACCGGTTATTTATATTGTTGATATTTTGGCGAAAGGTGTGCTGAAACTTCTCCACATCGATCCGAATAAGAAACCGGATGCGATTACAGAGGAAGAGCTTCGTACCATCGTGGAAGTGAGCCATGAAGAAGGTGTTATTGAGTCGGATGAGAAAAAAATGATCTATAACGTGTTCGACTTTGGCGATTCTGTGGCGAGAGATATCATGGTTCCGCGAATTGACATGACTTTCATTGATGTAAATTCCACATTCGAGGAAGTTCTGGACATTTTCCGCGAGGAAAAATACACCCGTTATCCGGTGTTTGAAGAGACAACTGACAACGTGATCGGTATTGTAAATATTAAAGACCTGATCTTACTGGAAAGCGACAAAGAGTTCTGCCTTCGTGATCACCTTCGTGAGCCGATGTACACATACGAGTTTAAGAAAACAGCAGAGCTGATGGTAGAGCTTCGTAAGACGCTGAACAACATTGCGATCGTATTGGATGAATATGGTGCAACTGCAGGTTTGATCACAATGGAAGATATGCTGGAGGAGATCGTTGGTGAGATCCGCGATGAATATGATGAGGATGAAGAGGATCTTGTCAAGAAACTGAATGCAAAAGAATTTGCCGTAGATGCGGCTATGAAACTGGACGATCTGAATGACCAGATCGGTCTTCACTTAGAATCAGAAGATTATGATTCCATCGGCGGTTTTGTTATCGGTCTTCTGGATCATCTGCCGGAAGAGGGCGAAGAAGTTGTTTACGAAAACATGCGCCTTGTGGTAGAGAAAGTAGAAAGAAACCGTATTGAGACGATCCACATCTATATGCTGGATGAAGAAGAGATGAAACAGGCTGCAGAGACCCAGAGCGAAATGGAAACTGCGGAGCAGGAATAAATAAGGAGGCTGATTTGCTAAAAATCCGTAAATTTGGCAAATCAGCCCTTGACTTTTTTTAAGAGAATGTTTATATTTTAAATGTTCAAAGAGGGAGTAGTTGAAATGTACTGTCAACAGCGCGGCACTGAGGGTGTCTGGCGGTGCATACCGGTTTTGGTAACGAGACTTTTTGCAGAACGGGAAAAAATCTGTCTGCAAGGGTCTTTTTTTATTCTCAAAAGTTCTAAAAAAGCCCTTTTGAAAGTAATTTTTCCCAGAACCAATCAATACTTTTTATTACAAGGAGGAAAATGTATGGAGTTTTTATGGACTGGTTTACTGTCTATCACATGGCAGCAGGCCGTAATGTACCTGGTAGGTATTGCTTTAATCTACCTTGCAATTGAAAAAGACTATGAGCCGTCACTTCTTCTGCCGATGGGATTCGGTGCAATCCTGGTTAACCTTCCGGAGTCCGGTGCGTTAAATCAGATGATGGAGGGCGTTGGCGAGACACATGGTATTATCCAGTGGTTATTCGAGACTGGTATCGAGGCATCTGAGGCATTCCCGCTTCTTCTGTTCATCGGTATCGGTGCTATGATCGACTTTGGACCGCTTCTTTCTAACCCGAAGATGTTCCTGTTTGGTGCAGCAGCACAGTTTGGTATTTTCCTTACAATTGCGGTTGCAGCAGTAATGGGCTTTGATATTAAGGATGCTGCATCCATCGGTATCATCGGTGCAGCGGATGGTCCGACATCCATCCTGGTATCCCAGGTATTACATTCCAACTATATTGGACCGATCGCCGTAGCAGCATATTCTTACATGGCTCTCGTTCCGATCATCCAGCCGATGGCGATCAAGCTCGTTACAACAAAGAAAGAGCGTATGATCCGCATGCCGTACAGACCGGGTTCTGTAAGCCGTTTCACAAGAATCGCATTCCCGATCATCGTTACATTTGTAGCTGGTCTGGTAGCTCCGGCTTCCGTATC
>SVDR01000020.1 GCA_015057755.1 Lachnoclostridium sp. | reverse complement strand
CTTGCATGATAACGTGGAGAAATCTCACTTTTGTATGCTCCTTCATGCTCCTCATCAATGATGATCAAGCCGAGATTAGCAAACGGTGTGAACAGAGCTGATCTGGGACCGATCATAATATCGATCTCGCCCCTGGCAGCGCGCTCCAGCTGATCGTAACGTTCGCCGGCTGACAGTCGGGAATTGATGATCGAAACGCGGTTTCCAAATCTGCGGTAAAACCGCATAACAGTCTGGTATGTCAAAGAAATTTCCGGGATCAGTACAATCGCCTGTTTTCCCTGAGCCAGCACATGTTCGATCAATTCCATGTAAACTTCCGTCTTGCCGCTTCCTGTGATTCCATAGAGCAAATAGGTACCTCGAACCCCACTGTCATAATCAGAAATTACCTGTTCAGCAGCTGCAAGCTGTTCTGCATTCAAAGAAATCCTACTCTTTTCCCGCTCATAGTCTTTCACAGGGTCACGGCTCAGACGGTCCACCTGAACCCGTATGATTCCCTTTTCTTCCAATGGTTTTAACATGGCAGACGTGATGCCGAGCTTTTCTGCAGTCAGCCGGTACGGAAGCACTCCATTTTCCATCAGAGCTTTGTAAAGGCGTGCTCTTGCCTTAAACTTTTTTCGTTCCGCCTCCGCGTATAGAACCTCCAATTCTTCCTGTGTTTTTAATGAAAGAATTGTCTTTTCTTCCTTGGGAGCCACTTTAGACTTTACAGGAATTACCGTCTTCAACGCCTGATTCATCGTCGAACCATATCGCTCCTTCATCCACCAGGCAAGGAGGATCATCTGCTCCTGAACAGAGACTGCCTCCGGTATCACATCGCGGATGTCTTTTATTTTTTCCGGCGCATAGGACGGGACCGTGGTAATGGAGACCACATAGCCTTTTTGTTCTCTGTTTCCTTTACCAAACGGAACCAGAACGCGGCTTCCCACCTGCACCCTGGAAATCAAGTCAGAAGGAATCCGGTACTGGAAAACCCGGTCTACATTTTTTGTAGAAATATCAATAATAATATCTGCATAACAGACCGTCTGTTCCACTCCGATCCCTCCTTTCTGTTTTTCTTTTTATAAATCTGATTGTTCAATAAAATGTGCCACTACTGCAGAAAGACCCATGGAGTTAGAACCTTTGAAGAGAACACAGTCGCCATCTGCCAGATGTTCATCCAGATAAGCCACAATTTCTTCTTTATTTAAAAATTCCACCACAGGAATCTTGGACACGGATCTCACACCTTCTGCCAGCTCATGACAAGCCTCACCGAGCGTAACAACAAGATTTACACCTGTGTTTGCTGTATGTACGCCCACTTCACGATGATATTCCTTCACCTGGTCGCCAAGTTCTTTCATGTCTGCCAGTACTGCAACATGACGGCTGTCCGGTTTTAATGTCTTGAACACATCCAGGGAAGCTTTCATAGAAGCCGGACTTGCATTGTAAGAATCATCTAAAATGGTGAATCTTGCACCTGCATGGATCTGCTGACGTCCCTTAAAGCCGTGGAAAGTCTTCAGACCCTGAGCAGCCTCCTCCATGGTCATTCCATTTACATGGCAAACTGCGATCGCTGCCAGAGCGTTCATCACGTTATGCATTCCCATAACACCGAGGACCACATCCTGGCGCTCCTCGCCATGTACAGCTGTAAACTTTGCCGGACCATCATTCAGATTGATGTTTTCTGCTCTGAAATCGCAGTTGGAACCGGTTCCGTAATATATCGTCTGTACCTCGGCTTTTCCTTTTGTCTCGCAAAGCATATCATCATCACCATTTAAGATCAGAACTCCGTCTTCTCTTAAACCATCCTGAATGGTCATCTTCTCTTTATAAATATTCTCTCTGGAACCGAGCTGTTCAATGTGTGTGATACCGATATTTGTGATCACAGCCATGTCAATCTTTGCGATCTTTGCGATCACAGTCAGTTCGCCCGGTTCGCTCATTCCAAGTTCGATCACTCCGATCTCATCCATTTCGCTGATCTCGGAAATTGTGATCGGAACCCCCACCTGACTGTTGCTGTTTCCCGGAGTTTTATATACACGATACTTTGCAGAAAGCGCAGCCGCGATCATTTCACGCGTTGTCGTCTTTCCTACACTTCCTGTTACACCTACCAGCGGAAGGGCAAGACGGGCGCGTAAATAACGACCGATATTCTGAAGGGCTTCCTTTGTATCAGCAACGCGGATCCAGGCTGCTGTTTGGTATTCCTCCGGAACCGCATCATGCTCGCTTGTCAGCACGGCTGCTGCTCCTGATGCCAGTACCTGCGGAATAAATTTATGTCCGTCTACACGCTCACCAATGATCGGAACAAACAGATCACCCGGTTCCATCTGTCTGGAATCCAGTTTAATTCTCGCAACGGAAGCTTCCGGATTTCCGCAAAGCAATTTGCCTCCGGTTGCTTCTGTCAGATCACGTACGAATACATGCTCCATTATCTCATCTCCTTTACAGCCTCTTCTACCACTTCACGGTCTTTGAAATGATGTCTGACACCCTCGATCTCCTGATAATCCTCGTGTCCTTTTCCGATGATCGCTACCATATCGCCTTCCTCTGCATTGTGGATCGCAGAGAAAATCGCATCGCGGCGGTCCGGGATCACAATATAGTTACCCGCTGTTTTTGCAAGACCAACTTCAATATCTTTGATAATATCTTCATTTTTCTCAAAACGCGGATTGTCAGCCGTGATCACACAAAGGTCTGCCATCTTTCCACCGATCTCACCCATGGAGTAGCGCCTGTCTTTCGCACGATTTCCGCCGCAGCCAAACACACACACCAGACGTTTCGGATTGTAATCTCTCAATGTATCCAGAAGGCTCTCCATGCTCATTGCATTGTGCGCATAGTCAATGATCACGCTGCAGACCGGAGATACATATGCGATCTCCATACGGCCGTCCACACGGATATCCTCCAATGCGTGAAGTAATTTCTTTTTCACAGAAGCCTTCAGTTCCGGCTTCTCATCAAATGTATCGATATGCTCCGGCATCTGGGCTAAAGCAAGTGTACATACGGAAAGCGCTGCAAGCGCATTATCTGCATTAAACTTGCCAGGCATGCCAACGCGGACTCTTCCTCCCAGATCACCGTGTACCTGGAATTCAATGCCGACAAAATCATGCTCATTCGCATAGTGGATCTTGTCACCGCGGAAATCTGCGTCTGTTTCCAGACCGTATGTGTAAAGCTTGCAGGTCGCATGCTCCACCACATCCTCGTAGTGCTCCATATTGATATTGGCAACACCTGTTTTACAAACCTGAAGCATTTTGGATTTGTACTGTAAATATTCCTCAAAGCTGCTATGCTCATTCGGTCCGATATGGTCCGGAGAAATATTGGTAAATAAACCATAATCAAATGTGATTCCGCCCACACGGTGCAGCATCAGCGCCTGGGAAGAAACTTCCATGACTACACAGTCACAGCCTGCTTCTACCATCTTTGCAAAAAACTCCTGCACCACATAAGATTCCGGAGTCGTGTTCGCTGTCGGAATTATCTCATCACCGATCACAGCACCGTTTGTACCGATGAGACCGGTCTTTTTGCCTGCCGCCTCCAGAACTGTCTTGATCATATAGCTGGTTGTTGTCTTTCCTTTTGTTCCGGTAATTCCGATTGTCACAAGCTTTTCAGCCGGATATCCGAATCTTGCAGCAGAAAGCTCTGCCAGTGCAAGACGACCGTTCTCCACTCGGATCACAGTCACATCTGCCGGAACCTCCACCTCTTTTTCTACAACAAGGACCTTACATCCCTTTTCTAATACGTCCGGAATAAAATTGTGGGAATCTCTGACGCTGCCCTTGATGCACACAAACACAGAGTTCTCCTTTGCTTTTCTGGAATCGTAAATGACCTCTTCGACCCTTGCCTCCAGAGTACCCTGTACAAGTTCATAAGAAAGTCTGGTTAACCAATTTCCAATCTTCATTTCTAATCTCCTGATAATCTGTCATGATTTATATATATGTTTCTGTCATTTTTCGCGTCATATATTCGCTGCGACAGCAACACAGACAGGCGGGACTGCTGAAAACCAAAATTCAAGCCCCGCCTGTTATTCTTAATTTTTAATATCCGGCCTCCAGAAAAGCTTCAAACTCTTCCATGGACATGAGGACTTTTCTCGGTTTTGTACCTTCTTCCTCACCAACCACACCGGCCTCGGCAAGCTGATCCATGATCCTTGCCGCACGGTTAAAACCAATTTTAAATACACGCTGCAGCATGCCAATGGATGCTTTGTCTTTTTCAATGATAAACTTCGCTGCATCCGTAAAGAGAGAATCTCTGTCACTTCCGCCGCCGGAAGTGCCGCCGCCAAGTGTCGGCTGGCTCAGTTTCATCTCCACTTCTGTGCTGTATCCGCCGCCGTCATTCTGCTCCTTTAAGAAGTCTGTCACTCTGGAAACCTCTGCATCAGACACAAATGCGCCTTGTACACGGAGCGGTTTCGGATATCCGGACGGATAGAACAGCATATCACCGTTTCCAAGCAATTTTTCAGCTCCGTTCATATCCAGGATCGTTCTGGAATCCACGCCGGATGCAACGGAGAAACCGATTCTGGACGGAACATTTGCTTTGATCACACCCGTGATAACATTTACAGATGGCCTCTGTGTGGCGATCACAAGGTGGATACCAGCCGCACGAGCAAGCTGTGCCAGACGGCAGATCGCATCTTCTACTTCATTGGAAGCAACCATCATAAGGTCTGCAAGCTCATCAATGATGATAACGAGCTGCGGAAGCTTAACCGGAATCTGATCTTTCGGAACATCGCCCGCATCGATAAGGTTCTGCACTTTCGCATTGTATCCTTTAATATCACGGACGTTGCTCTGGGCAAATTTATTGTATCGCTCCATCATCTCGGCAACTGCCCAGTTCAAGGCTCCTGCCGCTTTTTTCGGATCGGTAACAACCGGGATCAGAAGGTGCGGGATTCCGTTATAAACGGAAAGCTCTACCACCTTCGGGTCGATCATGATCAGCTTTACATCTTCCGGTGAAGAACGGTAGATCAAGCTCATGATCATGGTATTGATACCGACAGACTTACCGGAACCGGTCTGACCGGCGATCAGCAAGTGCGGCATCTTCGCAATATCTGCAACGATCACCTGTCCGCCGATATCTTTACCGACTGCAAAGGCAAGTTTGGACGGGTGTTTTTTGAATTCATTGCTCTCCAACAGTTCACGGAGATATACCATGCTGTTGACTTTATTCGGAACCTCGATTCCCACGGCAGCCTTGCCAGGGATCGGAGCTTCGATTCGAATATCGGTCGCTGCCAGGTTTAATTTAATATCGTCAGCCAGTGCCTGAATCTTGCTGACTTTGACCCCCTGCTCCGGCTGAAGCTCGTAGCGGGTTACTGTCGGACCACAGCTGATATTCGTTACTGTCACACCAACACCAAAATTGCGGAGTGTCTGCTGCAGCTTGATCGCTGTCTCACGGAACTCTTTATCAGACTGACCGCCAGCCGGACCTTTTCCACGGGAAAGCAGATCCAGAGACGGGAACACGTACGGTTTCTTAGGTTTTTCTTCCGTCTGCTTGATTTCCTGAAGAACGGTATTTTCCGCCTCCTCTTTCTCTGCAAGATCAAGCTTTCTCTTTTCCAATTTTTTCTTAACGATCTCCTCTGTATCCGTTTCGATCACTTTTCCGGATGCTGTCACAACCTGTTTGCTGCGTTCTTCCGGTACATGGAAAGACTCTGCAAGTTTCCCTGTAAACTCGGTCTCCGGAGGTAATTTCTGCTCGTAAACCGACTTAGGAGCACGCTCCATTTCCGGCTCCATAGCGGAAACAGGTATCGTCGCTACCTCTTCAGCCGTCTGCGCCTTCACCGCCTGCGGGAATACTCCCATCTCGCGGAAGGTCTTGCTGTCACGGCTGACAAAAATATCCTCATCTTTTTTCTCAGATTTACCTGCCGGTGCTCTCTTTTCATCTTCCTCAAACGGAATCTCTTCCTCCTGCATCGCAGCCGGCTTCGTGATCTTTCCGGTAAATTCATCGGCTGAAGATTTCGCAGACTTTCCGCTCACTGCATTGCGGAGCGCACGCTCTTCGCGCTCAAACGCCTCACGGTACGCTGCGCTCTCTGCCACTTCCTCTTCGTCAGCAGCAGACATCTTGGCGATCACGCCATCCTTTGTCAGGTCGGTCGAATTCAGGTTAACGCCCTGTACTCTCTGCTCTTCACGAAGCTGGCGTTTCTCCTCTTTCTTGATCTCACGGATCTCCTTATGTCTGTCGTAATCCTCTTTTGCATGCTGGTAAACTTTGTCGCCGCCTGTCTTTACAGCCGAGACAAAAGACTTCTCCGTGATGCACACAAGAGAAATGATCATACAGAGCAGAAGAACCAGATATGTACCGATGGTTCCGATCGCAGTGTGAAGCACATACACGATCGCGCCTCCGATCAGACCTCCGCCGGTTCCGTTTTCACCTGCCAGTTCATAAATTTCCATCAGAGTCTGTCCTTCTTTGTAGCCGCCGCCAAATAACATCTGAGCCAGACCGCAGAGTACCAGCAGAAGGACCTCAACTGCCAGCATCTTATATACTGCGCGGATATTTCCCTTGTTGGACGCATAGAAGATCACACCTGCAAACAACAGTACCGGTGCAAGATAGCCGATGGACCCGAACACGCCCAGCATGATACTGCTGAAGAAATTTCCGATCATACCGCAGATATGAAAATTACTTAAAAATAAGAATACACAGACAGCAAACGTTCCGAGTACCGCAATCTCAGACTGTAAAAAGCTGGTATCCGGCTCTACTTTTTTGGGATTTTTCTTGCCGCCGCCCTTTGCGGATGTATTCGTTTTTGTTGTATTTGTCTTCGTTGTCTTTTTTGTTCCACTTCCTGCCAAAACGAAAGCCCCCTTTTATCATTCAAGGCAAATGACCTCAGATTATAGTATACAAAATAAACTTCAAAATTGCAACTCCAAGAATTTTCAGAATTAAGGGCAGACCCCTTGGAGCCTGCCCTGTTTCTCTAATTCTGATTCTCTTTTATCATCTCATATAGTTTTCTCAGCGCATCCTGAATTCCGCCGATCTCATCGATCAATCCCTCTTGCACCGCACGTTCTCCGACCAGCACGGTACCCAGATCTTTGGAAAGCATTTTCGTACTGTGCATTAATTCCTTCAGCTTCTCGTATGAAACACGGCTGTGAGAAGAAACAAACGTTAAGATTCGATCCTGGATCATTTCAAAATAATCATACGTTTTCGACGTACCGATCAACATTCCCGACATTCTAACCGGATGGACCAGCATAGTTCCGCTCGGAACAATAAAGGAATAATCTGTTGCCACGGCAAGCGGTACCCCAATGGAATGGCTGTCTCCGATCACCAGAGAGACCGTCGGTTTGCTGAGGGAAGCAAGCATCTCTGCCAGCGCAAGTCCGCAGCTCACATCTCCGCCAACCGTATTGATCAGCACCAGTACGCCCTGGATTTCATCCGTATCCTCAACTTTCGCCAGCTCCGGCAGAATATGTTCGTACTTCGTTGTCTTCGTGCTTCCCGACAGATTCTCATGGCCTTCGATCTCTCCAATGATTGTAAGGAGGTGGATTTTCCCCTTTCCCGGTCCATCCAGCGTTAACTGACCATTTTCCCGGATCCGTTCTTCCTCTTTCTTTACCTGTTCCTGATCCGTCGGCTCTTTATTCTGCTCCGATAATCCTTCCCGCGAGCACATCTCTTTCTGCATAAAAAATCTCCCTTCTGACACTTTTTCCATAGTTTGTGTCAGAAGAGAGACTCTTATTCCATTACTTTCTGTTTCCGATAATATCACGGATCTTCAGCGGCTTACGATAGTTCCATGAAGAAATCTTAATACCGCTTCGTTTACTTGCTGCATGGACTACCTGACCGTTACCGATGTACATCGCAACGTGGTTGATGGTTCCGCTGCTGTTTCCGTAGAAGATCAAATCGCCCGGTCGCATATTGCTGGACTTCACAGCCGTTCCCATCTTCGCCTGAGAACCGGAATAATGCGGAAGTGAAATACCAAACTGCTTGTAAACAGAGAGGGTAAATCCGGAACAGTCTGCACCCTTTGTCAGACTTGTGCCGCCCCAAACGTACGGATTTCCGAGGAACTGCAGTGCGTAATTGACCATACGGCTTCTAAGGGATGCATTCTCTTCCGCCGGGGAGAATTTGATCGCCTCATCCAGTGCATATCGAACATCCACGTAATCGGTAGAAACATATGCATATGTGGCTTCACCAGTCTCATCATTGCTCTCATCGAACTCAATCTTTACCCAGCCGTCTAACTGCTCCACTACATGGTAACGCTCGCTGTTCGTGATCTGAGTCCAGATCTTCGCTTCTGTCGTCGGCTCCATGCGGGCATTCAGTACATCCGTGCTGACAATTGCCATCAGCTCTGCATGCTGCATCGCTGCCTCTTTCGCCTGTTCTCCGGTCAAAATATAGTCTGCACTTACATAGCCCAGAATCTTACCGGAACGGATCTTGTACCAGCCATCCTGCTCTTCCAGAATCTCACATCCTGCAAAGCTCGGAAGTTTACCGATGATCTTTTCATCTGTACCCGGTTTCTGACGGATATTCAGATAGTTCGAAACGTTGGAAACGCCCGGATTGTCATAATAACTTAGCACCATCGCTCTCAGATCCAGTTTGCGCGCCTCATTTAAGGAAAATTCGCTTTCCGCGTAATCTGCTGAAATATATCCGCTCGGGATTTCATACCAGCCGTCTACCACATTCAAAATTTCATATTTTTCACCCTGCAGGCACTTTCCGACAATATCAGACTCTGTCGTCGGCTCTTTACGGATATTCAGACTGTCTGCCGTTACCACGGCGCGGTTCATAACCAGTTCACGGGCTGCCTCGACAGCTTCCTCTCCAGTCAGCACATATTCGGCACTGATATATCCTTCGATTCCTCCGGAAGTAACATGATACCATCCGTCCAGAGTTTCAAGAATCTCGCAGGCACTTCCGTCCATCAGCTTACCGACAACCGTATCATCTGATTCCGGCGTCTCTCGCATATTCAGATAACCGCTTACTTTCACAATACCAAGATTCGAATAAGCACCGATCACGGCTTCAATATCTGCCAGTCTTTTGGCTTCTTCCTCATTGGCCGCTGCCACGACCGGATCCAGTGCAATGGCTTCCAGATCTTCCCCTTCGGAAACCGGAGCTTCTTCCGTAATCTCAATATGTTCCTTGCTGAATCGGTCGATCAATGCCTTTCCGCCAAAGACAACGCCTGCAAAAACCAGCACACAGCCAGCTGCAATGGCTGCGTACGTACCGTACGGCGGTTTTTTCTTGCGGCTTCTTGCCTTGTTGATGGAGGACATATAATCCACCCTGTTTTTATCTTCTCCCATGTATACCTCTTTTTCAGTCTTCATATTTTCGATGTAAAATCGCACGCGTACAAGTTTACCATAAAACTTGTAAAAATGCAAATAATAAACAGCGCCTGACACGTTACTGTCAGGCACTGCCACAATTTTTCCTTATTTTAACACTTCTTTGTATACACGAAGTACATTTTTATAGAAAATCTTGTCGATTTCATCCTCTGTAAATTTCTCCTGACGAAGCTTCTGCTCCAGCATCGGCATATCAGCAGCGCTGTTCATCTCGAAAGAAATGTTTGTTCCGTCAAAGTCTGAGCCGAGACCGATGCAGTCAATGCCGCCAACGTTGATGATATGACGGATGTGACGCACAATATCGTCCAGAGATACACTCTTTCCCTGACTCCAAAGCTCACGCTCACGTAAAAATGCCGGACAGTAGTTCATACCCATAACTCCGCCTTTTTCTGCCATACCGCGGATCATCTCATCAGTCAGGTTTCTCGCATGACCGCAGACTGCACGTGCATTGGAATGGCTTGCCACAAACGGTTTTGTCGCATGCTCAATTACATCATAGATTCCCTTGTCTCCTAAATGGGAAACATCCAGGATCATGCCAAGACGTTCCATCTCCGCGAGGAATTCAAATCCCTTTTCCGTCAAACCATGCTCTGTCTCCGGAACAAATTTACCCGGTGCTGCGAGACCGCTCGCTGCAAGTGCTCCCGGGATCACCTTATTCGGCCACGCCAGTTCATTGGCAAAATTCCATGTGAATGTAAACATGCGAACGCCAAGTTCATAGAAAATACGAAGATACTCAATCTTTCCCTCACAGATCGCGCCCTCTTCCATAGTGAGCATTGCAGACATTCTTCCCGCTTTTCTGTTTTCTTCAATATCCTGATAGCTCTTCACAATACCAATCTGATCCGGATACTTTCTCATCTCGGTCAGGAACAGATCTGCCAGACGGAATCCGTACTCCGGCAGCGGCATCACACCTTTCAGATTTTCCATATGACCAAACATCGCAAAGTTCTGAAGCAGGTAATCGCCCTGTTTCATCTTATTCAGATCAATATGTAGATCATTATCCAAAATACCGGTATCCAGTCCTTTCGCACGTCTTTCAAACAGTCCTAATAAGGTATCACAATGCATATCTGCAACTCTCATGTTCCGACTCCTCTTCTTTCTCTCAATTATCCAAAATCACGTTCAAAAAGCGGCAGACAATCTGTCTACCGCTTTTATTATACGCTTTCTCTTATAATTTGTCACGTTATTCCAACATTTTATTCACTTCTCAGAGCATCGATCGGACTCAGATTCGCCGCACGGCTGGCAGGCATATAACCAAAGATCAAACCGATTCCGACGGACACGCTGAACGATACAATAACCGCTGTCACGGTCGGCGGAGATTCGATTCCCATCAATGTTCCGATACCGGTACTTGCCAGACCGCCAATGAAGATGCCGATGATACCGCCAATGGTACTTGTCACAGCCGCCTCAATAACGAACTGCTGCATGATCACGCTCTTTTTCGCTCCGAGCGCCTTGCGAATACCAATTTCTCTGGTTCGCTCCGTAACGGAAACCAGCATAATATTCATAACACCGACACCGGCTACCAGAAGAGAAATACCTGCAATGCCTCCGAGCATCATGGACATCATAGCGATCATCTCGTTTAAAGAATCCATCAGGCTGCTCATGGCTGTTACCGTATAGAAGCTGTCGTCTTTCATCTTCTCATAGAGAAAATCTTCTAATACAGCCGTACACTGGTCCGTGTCGTTGATATCATAAGATGTAAAGGTATAGTTGCTGATCGTCGCATTCCGGCTCATCTTTGCCGCCCTTGAATACGGGATCCATACAAAGTCATCCGTACAGCCGTCGTCAAAATCAGACAGATCCTCCGTCTGCTGCTCCACCACACCTACAACCGTGAATATCTCTCCGTTCAGCTTAATATCCTCTCCGACAGCATTCTGCCCGCCGCCGTAAAGCTCCGATGCCACATAGGCGCCGATCACGGCCACTTTCTGTCTGGAAACCATATCCGAATACAGAAGATTTCTTCCGTACTCGATCTCATATTCCTTAATATCAATGTATTCTTCTCCATAGCCGCCTACGGAAGTAGAGCTCATCGTATCTGATCCGTGTTTTACCGTTGCACTCACGGATACTGTCGGAGTCATCTGAGCAAACAGCTCCGAATTCTCCTCGTAAAATTCGTAAAACTCATCTACCGTAATCGTTCTGGACGGAAGCGCTCTGAAATTGACGGTAATCTGGTTTACGCCCATGCTGGCAAAGCTGTTCATCGTATAGTTCATATAACCATTTACAATACTTACCAGAATGATAACCGATGCTACACCGATGATAATACCCAGCATCGTCAGAAACGATCGCATTTTGTTGCCCCAAATGCTTCGCAGGGCCATTTTAAATGATTGCAGCATAGTCTTTCACATCTCCGTCAAAATTAATTTTTCCGTCGTGGATCCTTACCACACGCTTCGCTTCCAGGGCAATGGAATTGTCGTGAGTGATGATAATGATCGTATTTCCTTCCTCATTGAGCTTTTTGAGGAAATCCAGAACCTCACGTCCTGTTTTGGAATCCAGGGCTCCGGTCGGCTCATCCGCAAGGATCAGAGACGGATTTCCTGCCAGTGCTCTTGCAATGGAAACACGCTGCTGCTGACCGCCGGACAACTGATTGGGATAATTCTTTTCTTTCTCCGTCAGCCCGACACGCGCCAGCGATTCCATGACGCGCTCTCGCCTTCTAAGTCTGTCCATGCCGCAATATAAAAGCGGAAGCTCCACATTCTCAAAAATCGTAAGCTTCGGCAGCAGATTGTACTGCTGGAAAATAAATCCGATCATCATATTACGGATCTCTGCCAGTTCATTGTCTGTCATTTCACCGACATCTTCTCCTCCAAGCAGGTAGGTTCCTTCCGTAGGCACATCAAGCGCTCCGATAATATTCATCAGTGTCGATTTTCCGCTTCCCGATTTACCGACGATCGCCACGAACTCACCTTTACAAATGGACAAATTGATTCCGTCATTGGCACGCACTTCCTCATCGCCCATGGAGTAGATCTTGTAAACATCTCTTAACTCGATCAAAGGAGTTTTCATGTTCTCATCCATTTTGACTCCTCCTGTTACGGTCTTCCGCCCATTCCACTTGGCATTCCGGAACCTCCACGGTTTCCGCCCATGTTACCGCCAGGCATTCCGCTCGGCATTCCTCCAGACATACCGCCTCCAGGGAATCCGCCCATCTGGAACATGTTCATGGTTGTAGTTCCGGCACTCGGATCGACGTACACTTCGTCTCCCTCGGAAAGTCCGGAAAGAATTTCCACATAATCATCATTAATGATACCTGTTTCTACACGAACAGCCACGAATCCTTCCGGAACACCATTCTGCTGAACTGTGGAGGCATCTTCCGGGATAGCAGGCATCTCTCCGCCGCTGAATCCCTCCGGCATGGACGGTCTCTCCGCTTCTTTATTATTGGATGTCTCCTCTGCAGAAGCAGAATCTTTCTTAACATAAACACGGTTTCCACGCATCAGTGCTCCAACCGGAATTACCAGTGCATTCTGGGATTCTTCCAGAATAATCTCCGCATCCACGTTCATACCCGGAAGCAGATCACCAGTCTCTTCCATCGTGATCGTTACCGGATAATTGGTAACGCCCTGAGAATAGCTGCTCTGTAAGCTTACGTTTGTTACCGTACCGGAGAATACTTCGCCTTCGATCGCATCGGCTGTGATCGTAACTTCCTGACCGGCTTTTACGCTTCTCACATCAAGCTCATCAACGGACATCTGCAGGGTCATGGCAGACAGATCATAAATGACCGCCAGAGCAGAAGAACCACCGGAACTCTTCGTAATGTTATCGCCCACCTTTACATTCTTTGTGATCACAGTACCGGAAATCGGAGCCGTGATCGTGTAGTTATCCATATTATCCTGTGTATTTGTCAGCTTATTCTCTGCATTCTTTAAACTGTCTTTTGCAGACTCCACACTGTTTTCAAAGCTGTCAATGTACTTCTTAACAGATTTGGATGTCGCTGTAAAAAGCGGAGTTCCCTTTGTCACGTAGCTTCCTTCTGCCACCAGCATACTTCCAACTTCCAATCCGCTGTTTCCTGACAGATCCGCAGTAATCACCGCCTCTGTCTTTGCTGTAAAGTTTCCTTCGCTTCCGCAGACAAACGCACCAACCGATGCGGTCGCCTGTGTCAGAGTTGTCAGACCGCCCGGATTTGCCACTTCGATCGTCACTGCCTTTACAAGACGTCCTCCGGAAAGGACCTCCTCCAGACTGCTTACGATCGTAACCGTACCAGGAAGCTGTTCGCCGCTGTCCTCGAGAGTCACGATCGCTTCGCTTCCGACTGCGATCTGATCGGCTTCTGCAGAAAGAAACGGTACCGTAATCTTCATAACAGAATCATCGTAAATCTCCGCGATCTTCGTTCCGTTGCTGACTTTATCACCCTCACTGATCAACAGGCTCTTAATATATCCTGTCTTCGTTGCCTTATATGTATTTCCGGAAACCTTGCTGACAGCTTCATTGTACTCCTCCTGAACGGACTGAAGGTTTTCCTGCGCACGTACCAGACTGGTCTCTGCAGAACTCACTTCAGAATCCATGGAAGTAGCATCGATCACATACAGTACCTGTCCTTTTTCAACCACATCGCCTTCTTCAAACGGTGCCTCAAGAACCTCACCCTCGACCAAAGCAGTCAGTTCATATGTATCCTTCGGAGAAAGGGAACTGGATGCAGAAAGTTCAGAAGAAATGTTCATGCGTCGAACGGTTGCAGTCTGCACGGTACTTGTTGCTGCCGCTGCTGCCTCCTTCTTCTGTCCCTGCAGGAAGAAAAATCCACCAACACCTGCGGCGGCGAGTACAACACCTGCGATCACAAACTTTTTCAGTTTTTTCTTTTTCTTTTTGCTTCCCGACTTCTTTTCGACAGGTTTTGTCTCCATTAATTCTTTATTGTCACTCATCGCTTAGCTGCTCCTTCTACATTAATCTTCCACCGCGTCAATCGCCGTGTATGTGGCATTCTCACCATTACCGCTCTTTTCCCATACGATCACGATATCATCGCCCACTTTAAATTCTCCGTAAATGGAGAACAGATACTGAATTTCTGAAGAAGTCAGCTTAAACACATCGCCGCCCTCTGCATTGTCCTGATCGTCGGAATCCAGTTCGATGGAAACCGGTTTGAACGGATCGGTTGAATCATAATAAATAGAAGTCAGTTCACCGGAAGTTGCACCTTTTGTCTCTCCGTCATCGGAATAAGCAAAGATGGTCTTTGTGCTCTCGTGATAATAAACGATCAGCGCATGGTCATCAATGGTGTCCTCGTCAGAAGAAAAACCATCTAAAAACATAGACGCCTTGCTCAGGGAGAATGGAACTACATCGTCCAGCTTCTCTCCATTTCCAAGCACCTTCGGTCCCTTCATACTGTCGTCCATCACGGAAGCCATATTGATTTCTCCGTCTGATGTGAAAGTCAGATTAAATGTCTTGGAACCGTATGTACTTCCGCTTTTTGTCTTTGCTTTCATCATATTATAAAAGAGATGGACGCAATCCTGTTTGGTCAGCACGTCATTCATGCCTTTTTTGATGTTGGCATCCAGACCAAGCTCCGAGAACTTTGCCATGCGGTTTTCATTGATATTTCCGGCAAAATCAGAGTTTGTATATCCAAGAACAGCCAAAACGGATCTTGCAGCATCGCGAAGAGTTACGCCCTGATCCGGTCTGAAATATCCGCCTAAAAATCCGGACATCCATTCATTGGTCGCTGCTATGCGGACTGCACTCGCATACTCACTGTTATATAAAACATCTGAATATACAGAAACATTACTAACCGTTGTATCCACATGACGGTACTCTGAAGCACGAACCAGCATTCTGGCAAACTCGCCTCTTGTCACATCTGCCTGCAGATCTGTGGCAGAGATGATTCCCATCAGATCCATAGCCTTCTTTTCCATATTTGTCGTTGTGGTCGCTCCGTACGCGGGCGCTGTCATTGCAGTCGATACTGCACACACTGCCGCAAGTGCAACCATATTTCTTCCATGCATCATATACAATATTCCTCCTGAATCTATTCCGATTCTTCATTTTCCATCTTAAACTCTAACAGACTTTTGTGTTTGATCTGTGAAAAAAGGACACAGAAATTGTGAAAAATCTGTGTCCTGTTCCTCCCTTACTCAATTACATCAACGGTGCGATCAGCCGCATGGTCTTTCCAAGGAACCGATGTCCGACCGGAAGAGCCTCATAACTTTCAACCGTCATTCGCGCACATTTTCGGAGCGTTTCTTCAAAATCCCTACGGATCTTTTCCACAACCGGATTCCGGTAAATATAAACACCACATTCAAAATTCAGATACTGGCTTCTGAAATCCAGATTTACCGAACCGACCACTGCTTTCTCCCCGTCACTGATCATGGTTTTCGAATGAACGAAGCCCGGCAGGTATTCATAAATCTTCACTCCTGCCCGGATCAGTTCCGGATAATAAGAGTGTGCCAGCATAAATGCATACGCCTTATCCGGAATATGCGGCATAATGATCACAGTTTCCACGCCACGCTTAGCTGCATAACAGAGAGCTGTGATCATATCGTCGTCGAGTACCAGATACGGAGTCATGACATACACGTACTCCCGCGCCTGATAAATGATATCCAGATAGATCTGATGGCTGACGTTTTCTTCATCCATCGGACTGTCTCCAAAAGGAATCGAATATCCTTGAATATTTAAACCATTGAGGTTGCATTCCTGACACGGTTCCAGATACGGACCATAATCCACATGATAATCCAGTTTTTTCGCACAGATATTCCACATCTGTAAAAACATGACCACAAATGACCGGACTGCATCTCCACGCACACAGATCGCATTGTCCTTCCAATGACCAAACCGCACTTTGCGATTGATATATTCATCCGCCAGGTTCACGCCGCCCGTGTAGGCAATCTTTCCGTCAATCACTAATATCTTCCTATGGTCTCTGGTATTCTGACTGGTTGAGATCGCAGGACGCACCGGATTGAACACCCTGCAGCGGATTCCCTTTTCCTCCAGCACTTTCCAGTAATCGTGCGGAAGATTTCCAACCGCATTCATACCATCATACAGCACACGCACCTCAACGCCTTCTTTTACTTTGGCTTCCAGAACTGCCAGCATACTGTCCCACATCACACCCGGCTGAATGATAAAATATTCAAGGAAAATAAACTGTTTGGCCTGATTCAGTTCCAGCATCATTTCCTCAAAAAAAAGTTCGCCCAGAGGATAATATTTATAATTGGTATTCTCATAAACCGGAGCTCCGCCTGCCTCAAACAGATACCGCGCCATATTGGAACTGCTGCGGCTCTCCTTTTTCAATTTCTTGATCACAGATTGATTCTGCGGAAGATAATGTTTGGTTCTGGAATGAATATCCAAAATCCTTTTGGCGAGGATCTTCGGCTCCATCTGAAGCTGTACAAACATATAAAACAGTCCGCCAAATACCGGGAACAGCAAAACCGGAACCAGCCACGCCATCTTAAAGCTCGCATTCTGTTTTTCATTTAATATGTGGATCGCAAGGATACCTCCAAGTACAGCCAATGCACCATATCCATAAGCACTGTAACGCTCATCAATCCACGTAAATAATCCGACCAGTGTTATGACCTGCAGCAACGTGAACAGGATAAAAAACATGGCACGGCCAAATACGAAACGCACCAGACTGCGTTTTCCTTTTCCCTTTACATCAATCATCCAATTCCTCCAACTCATTTAAAACTGCCCGGGATCTTTTCAATCCCAGGCAGTTCTCTGTTCTGATCAATCTTCCAATGCCTGTCTGATATCCTCAATGATATCATCTGCATTCTCAATACCGACGCTCAGACGGATCAGGGACGGATCAACACCTGCATCCACGAGCTGTTCGTTAGTAAGCTGACGGTGTGTATGGCTTGCCGGATGGAGGACACAAGTTCTCGCATCTGCCACATGTGTAACGATCGCAGCCAGTTTCAGCTTATCCATAAAGGCTCCGGCTGCCTCTCTTCCGCCTTTCAGACCAAAGGAGATTACGCCGCAGCTTCCATTTGGCATATATTTTTCCGCAAGTGCATGGTATTTATTGCTTGCGAGACCAGGATAATTCACCCATGCAACATCCTCGCGCGCCTCTAACCACTCCGCGATCTTCTGTGCATTTTCACAGTGGCGCGGTACACGCAGGTGAAGAGTCTCCAAACCGATATTCAGTAAAAATGCGTTCATCGGGCTCTGAATGGAACCAAGGTCACGCATCAGCTGTGCGGTTGCTTTTGTAATATATGCTTTCTTTCCGAATTTCTGTGTATAAATAATACCGTGGTAAGAATCGTCCGGAGTGGTAAGTCCCGGGAACTTCTCTGCATGAGCATCCCAGTCAAAATTGCCGCTGTCTACGATACAGCCGCCCACACTCATCGCATGACCGTCCATGTATTTGGTCGTAGAATGTGTCACGATATCTGCACCAAATTCAAACGGACGACAGTTGATCGGAGTCGCAAAGGTATTGTCCACGATCAGCGGAACTCCGTGTTTATGTGCCAGACGTGCGAACTTCTCAATATCCAAAACCACAAGCGCCGGGTTTGCAATCGTCTCACCAAATACAGCCTTTGTGTTCGGACGGAACGCCTTCTCAAGCTCTTCCTCAGAAGCATCCGGATCCACCAGTGTCACATCGATGCCCTGCTTCTTCATCGTAACTGTGAACAGGTTGGATGTACCGCCATAAATCGTAGCTGCACTGATAATATGATCACCTGCATTGCAGATATTAAACGCCGCGTAATAGTTTGCAGCCTGACCGGAAGAAGTGAGCATCGCAGCCACACCGCCCTCCAGTTCACAGATCTTCTGTGCAACTGCATCGTTAGTCGGATTTGCCAGTCTTGTGTAGAAATAACCATCTTCCTCCAGATCAAACAGACGTCCCATCTGCTCACTGGTCGAATACTTAAATGTAGTGCTCTGATAGATCGGAAGCACTCTCGGTTCACCATTCTTCGGCTGCCAGCCGCTCTGAATACAAATTGTTTCCAGATTCTGTTTGCGATTTCCCATACGATCCCTCCTGAATTCTGTATTTTCATTCTTAGTCAGATTAAAGTGCTGACGTAATTAGGGATAGTTTACCATACTTCCAGGAAACAGACAAGTTTTCTTTTGTCACAAGATTCTTTTGGTAATTATGTCCATCTTCTCTCCGCTTTTATCAAATTTTTCGTCATTTGATTTTCATTTTTCTATTGTTCTTATTACAGAATTTGTGTTAGAATAGTAAGGTATTACTTTTGATAATTTATCATTTATGACAAAGGAGAATTGTAATGGGCGGTTATTTTGGCGTAGCTTCAAAAAAGAGCTGTACAATGGATCTGTTCTTCGGTACTGACTACCATTCCCACCTTGGAACCAAACGCGGTGGTATGGCTGTTTTCGGAGAAAACGGTTTCCAGCGCATTATCCACAATATTGAAAACACACCATTCCGTACAAAATTTGACCATGATTTAGATGAATTAGAGGGTACTGTAGGTATCGGCTGTATTTCTGACTCCGATCCGCAGCCGCTTTTGATTCGTTCCCACTTAGGAGAATACGCACTGACTACAGTCGGTGTTATTACAAATAAACAGCAGCTGATCGATGAACTTTATGCAAACGGCCACGTTCATTTCATGGGTATGAGCGGCGGTGCGATCAACTCCACTGAGTTAATCGCGACCATCATTGACCAGTGCAACAGCTTCGTTGAAGGTCTTCAGCTTGTTCAGGAGAAAGTCGTTGGCTCTATGTCCTGCCTCCTCCTGACAAAAGACGGTATTTATGCGTGCCGTGACCGCTTCGGTCGTACACCGATCACCGTTGGTCAGAAAGAGGATGCCTTCTGCGTTTCTTTTGAGAACTTTGCATACTTAAACCTTGGCTACCATCATTACTCCGAGCTCGGACCTGGTGAGATCGACTATATTACATACGACAAAGTTGAGGTTGTGAGCCCGGCAAAAGAAGAAATGAAAATGTGTTCCTTCTTATGGGTATACTACGGTTATCCGAATGCCAGCTATGAAGGTGTCAGTGTAGAAAAGATGCGTTATGACTGCGGCCGTCTTCTTGCAAGACATGACAACAACGACGGTATCCGCGTAGACAGCGTTGCAGGTGTTCCGGACTCCGGTCTCGCACATGCGATCGGTTATTCCAACGAATCCGGCATCGAGTACTCTCGTCCGTTCGTCAAATACACTCCAACCTGGCCGCGTTCCTTTATGCCGTCCAGCCAGAAGCAGCGTAACCTGATCGCAAAGATGAAGCTGATCCCGGTACACTCCCTGATTGAGAACAAGAGTCTTCTTTTAATCGATGACTCCATCGTACGCGGAACTCAGCTTGGCGAAACTACCCAGTTCTTATATGACAGCGGTGCTACAGAGGTTCATATCAGAACTGCCTGCCCGCCGATCATGTACGCCTGCCCGTACCTTGCGTTCTCCCGTTCTACTTCTGACTACGACCTGATCACAAGAAGGATCATCCGCGACCGTGAAGGTGAAAACGTTTCTGATGAGTTACTGGCAGATTACGCAAATCCGGACAGCCAGAACTATCAGGAGATGGTTGAAGAGATCAGAAAACGTCTGAACTTCACAACACTCCGCTTCCACCGTCTGGACGATATGTTAGAGTCCATCGGTATCGCACCGGAAAGATTATGTACTTACTGTTGGAACGGTAAGGGTTAAATAATTCAAAAATGGAGACCTCCACATTCGGAAGTCTCCATTTTTTATTTGTCTTATACTCTTATACGTATCTGTTTGTTACGTAATCAGCCATTGTATCAGCAGCTGCAGACTGTCCTGCAAACTCTGCACCTGTTGTATCTTCCTCAGCGCCTCTCATAGCTTCTGCTACTGCTGCACCAAGTTTGATCTTATTTACATCAACAGCTGTACCGCACTTCATACAGAACTTGGAGTTCTTGTCGATTCTTGCACCACACTCAGAACAGAAGATGCAGCCATCCATACCTGTCAGGGATGCCTCTAACTCAGCGATCTTATCCATAGATTTCTTGATGGAAGCGTACTCTGTGAAGAATTTCTTCTCAGCTTCTTCGTTGCCGGATTCAAAAATCTGTTTGCCGATTGCCGCGTAAAGTCTTGTGATGGTCTCTTTCTCTGTGTTGATCTGAGACTTGATCTGAACAGTCTCGCCGATCTCTTTTGTCTTCTGTGCTACAGTCTGGCCTGTTACTTTGATACCACGAGTTAAATCATTAAAAAATGCCATTACTTTTGCTCCCCTTTCGAAAGACCTTATTCTTTGTAGCGAAACCTGCTACATATACCCTAAGTTTAGCGAATTTTAAACGTAAAGTCAATTAATTTTCGATGGGAATATTTAGTCCATAGCTTACATTCTTAGATAATCGGTTGTCATAGTCGAATGCATCCTTCACAAACTGCGGGATCTTATCAGCCGGGAAGCTGTAGGCGACAAACTCCTGATTGTTGAAACTTCTGCCCTCATTGACATCCTTCATGTATATACGAACGCTGATCCCATACTCCATCGGCTGCAGGCGGTTGAGCTGTGCCAGATTCTGATTTACAACCGAATCCAAAACAAGCTCCATGCATTGTACAGATTCTTTTGTACCGTCATCTACTAATGTGATCGTGCGAATGCCGTCTTCTGCAGCTACCGTAACCGGATAAATCGCCGCGGATTCTACCTTCACGTCCACACGCTCTTCATAATAGTAAACCGGTGCATCGTAATATGCTTTTTCATCCGTATAATAATCACCGACAATCTCAATGCGCAGGACATCTTCCACATCCAGCGGACCAAGATCATCGATACCAGCCTGAGCCAGAAGTTCCAGTGTCTCTGTAAAGGACGGATATACCGGGAAGAAATTTACGTAGTTCATGTCTTCCAGACGGAAATCACCATTGTAGTTCGGATTTCGGTCATGGCTGATCGAACGAATATACTCCTGTTCCGCTGCCGTCAGGAATCGCAAAGAAGTAACAGGAGTCTCTTTGGAGCGTTCCTCCAGAGTCAGCGCTGTCATCTCTTCTTTATATGCGTCCAAAATCTCTGCACGGAGACCCTCCTCTGTATCCACTTCCCGGATTTTTGTATTATGACTCTCATAAATACCGGTAATGTTGTCCGGACTGTAAGATAATACCGGAACGATACCCTCTTTATATTCCGCACTTTCATACATACGGTCAAAAATTTCCCGATGCTCAGTCACATTGACATGGTAATTTCGGAATACTGTCTTTCCGTTTGCAAGTTTATATCCAACTTCCAGAGAGGTCCAGAAGCCCGGAGCATTTACATGCTCCACATTCGCATATCGATCTTCTTTTTCTTGTTCCGCCTGCAAAATACCCGCATCCGCCAGTTTCGCAACCACTTCATAGTCGGTAAAGGTCATATTGTCGGCCGCATACTGGTCCATCGACATATATCGCCAGCTCTGATGTGAAACTCCGTTAGACTCATAATAATACGGAAGACCGAAATCCAAATTATCCCTAAGGCTAAATGCATAAATAGATGCAGATTCAAACTCTTTCTCCGTCGGTTTATAGCTGTCGTATCCCACCAGATCGAACCGGAATACTGCGATCACTGCCAGTGCCAGCACTGCAGAAAGTCCCATATGATGCAGATTTGCAAACAGTTTTGCAAATTCAAAGTGATAAATGATCTCAACGATCGCATGAGTCACTACAAGTCCCATCACAAATCCGAAGACAGCCCACGGAAGACTGTAGTAAATATTCCAGAATAAAATGGACACTGCAATAGTGATCGGAACCACAAGAAGAATCTTGATCGGTGCTTTTGACACATTGAACGCCATCGCTTTTCCGGCAGATTCCGACGGACGTTTTTTATAAAGGAACAAAGCAGTTACAGCCATGATCAAACCGATCAAAAGCATAACTCCCACAGTTCCCATCAACTGTCCGTATTTATCGAAAGCCATTCCTGCTCCATCATCGATCACACTGATATAATAGGAAATCGGAGATCCTTTGAGCATCATTTCTTCAATACTGATACCGCGAAGGTTGATCGTATTGAAGAACAGATACATAAGTCCCTGAACCAAGGCGATCGCTGCCGGAATATACACAAACAGAACGATTCCGCCAAGGATGGAAACAAAGAAATTACCGGTCAGCACAACAGCGATCACCATCAGACCGTAATTGATCAGGAAACCGCCCACATGTACCATAAATGTCATCAAACCGGTTGGTACGAGAACAGAGATCTCCACACCATTCACTGCCAGAACACCCATAGCGAATACCAGATTCAGCAAATACATGGACAGCACAATGATCATACCGTTGAGATACTTTACTGCGAACAAAATCTCTCTTCGCACCGGAATGCTGTGGTAAAAATCCACCTGCTTTCTGGAATGTAAAAATATAAATCCAGTCAGCGCCATAACGATCGCTGCACCGATGATCGATACCACATTCAGTACATTCTGCAGACCTATGGTTGTTCCGACAATATCAAGCAGCCTCTCCGCATATCGGATTTCTGCCGTAACTCCCTCGCCAAAAGTGGTACCATTTACCAGCCATCTCTCATATGTCTGCTGCAGATTACTGATACTCATGGCTGCATTGACCGGCATCCAGAAAAAGAATGACAGGAACGCCAGACCGATCGCCCAAAACTTGCGCTTCAAGTCCTCACGCATCAGTTTAAAAAATAAGTTTCTTGATGTCATAGCCTGCCACCTCCGTTTCACTAATAAAGATTTCCTCCAGAGACAGTGGGATCATTTCGTAGAACAGAGGCTCATAAGACATCATGAGAGCCTCGATCTCTTCTCTTGTTCCCCGCACGGTAAGAGTCGCAAGGCTGCCTCGATACTCCACTTTAATCTTATCCAGTTCGCGCAGATCCTCCGCCTTCATGCCAGGTTTCAGAACACACTGCACTTTGTGAATGTTCAGTTTCATATCATCGAGATCCTTTGATAAAAGAATTCCGCCTTTATGGAGCAAACCCACATGATCACAGATATCCTCCAATTCACGAAGGTTATGGGATGCAATGATCGGAGTCAGATTGCGCTCCGCCATATCATTAGCAAACAAACTCTTCACTGCCTGACGCATGACCGGATCCAGTCCGTCAAATGTCTCATCACAGAAAATATAATCGGTATTCGCACACAGTCCTAAAATGACGGACAACTGCTTCTTCATACCTTTGGAAAATGTAGAAATCTTTCTTTTTTTATCCAGGCTGAAGGAATCCAGCAACTTCAAACATCTTGCCTCATCAAACGCCGGATAAATCGTCTTATAATACACGATCATTTCCTGCGGTGTCGCATTTGGGAAGAAATACTGCTCATCTGAAATATAAAAGAATCGGCTCTTTACTTTAGGATTCTCAAATACATCCTCTCCATCGATCTGGATGCTGCCTTCATCCGGCTTCAAAATGCCGCAAGCCATTCTTAAAAATGTGCTTTTACCGGCCCCATTGGTTCCGATCAGGCCAAATACATAGCCGTCACGAATTTTTGCATTAATATGATCCACAGCCACAATGCTGTCAAATCGTTTCGTTAAATTTCTGGCTTCAATCAAGCTTCTCCACCTCCTGTTAAATCTTTCGCTGCCTTGTACTGGATTTCAACCATATGCTTCAACTCCTGATCCGAAATCCCAAGCCGGATCGCTTCATCTATGATCTCACTGACTTGTATCAGAAGTTCCTTCTTTCGATTCTCCTTCATCGCACTGCTCTCCGCAACAAAACTTCCTTTTCCCTTCACCACGTAGATGTATCCTCTCCGCTCCAGCTCCGCATAAGCACGCTGGATCGTATTCGGGTTGATAGAAAGGTCCATTGCAAGACTTCGCACGGAAGGCATCGGATCATTTTCCTTCAGGACACCAAGAAGCATCAACTCTTCCAGTTTTTCGATGACCTGCTCATAGATCGGTCTTCGGTCCTTATAATCCAGAATGATCATGGCCAGCCTCCTTTCCTACTGTTCTATATTAGTACTACTGTATTAATGCTCTTAATACAGTTATTATAAAATAGAAACCCGGTATCGTCAATGAAGATACCGGGACATTTTTCTTACAACTTTATTAATAACAGTAAACAGATCTTTTATAATGCTTTAACGAATTGTACGCCTTCAATATTTTTGACAATGCGTAACATATCCTCTCTATGTACTCCTCGAATACCTTTTAAGGTAACAACGAAACGCATGATCTCATCGATGGATTCCAATTCCTTTTCGATATGCAAGTCACAAAATTCAATCTCTTTTTCATGGAGAGTCCTTATGAATGTTCCCATATGCACACTCCTGTTTAACTCTACATAAACTTCTAACACATTGGATCTATTCTTCATTATATTATCCCAGTGCTGCATGATTGAAAATACTGCATAGATTGTAACACCACCTACAATAGCAACTTCATAAAAACCAATTCCGATCGCCAGTCCTACGCATGCAGATGCCCATAAACCGGCCGCTGTGGTAAGTCCTTTAATTTGATTGTGCGGCGTTATAATAATAGTACCGGCTCCAAGGAAACCGATACCGCTTACGACCTGGGCTCCCATTCGAACCGGATCTCCGCTTCCCAGACTTTGATAAATATATTGGTTGGTAATCATCACAATTGCAGCTCCCGTACATACTAATATATACGTTCTTAATCCTGCCGGACGATTCTTTAGTCCCCTTTCATATCCTAACGCACCGCCAATAACGACTGCCAATGTGATTCTCAAAACGATTTGAATTAAAGTTAACTCTCTCCATACAATCATACGTATCCTCCATCGTTTCATGCAGAAAAGCTAAATATTTTTTCAATTCTTTAATAAGGGTAATGTTATTATAATATCATATCAGACTTTATCCCAAGAGCTCAAGTATTTTTCGCAATTTAATCAAAAAGAACTAAACTTTCATAATATATTACTCAAGTTTAGTTCTTTTTATAAATATATTTACGGAGCCACTTCACTCAGAAACGCCTGATACTCAGATTCATCAGCAAAATCACTATATGACTTGATCTTCATCTCTCCTGCAAAGATCTTCTCCTGTGTTTCAGCCATTTTATCTCGAACCTCCTGCGGAACATTCGCGCGGAAGAACTCATTATCCACGTATCCTACTGCACCTTCTTTTAAACCGAGCGTCGTTACCTTCTGCCACTGGGCTTCTCCTGCCTCCTCACTGTGGAAAAAGGAAACGATGGAATTGCCAACTTCTTTCAGCATCGATGTAACGATCACATCTGCAATCTCCGGATTCTCTGAATCTTTATAATATGCATACTGGTCAGTATCCACACCGATCGCCCATGCACCAAGTTCTTTGCAGGCCTCGAAAAGACCTGCACCGGAACCGCCGGCGACCTGATAAAAAACGTCCGCGTTCTTGTCTCTTGCCTGGCTCAGACAGATTTCTTTCATCTTAGCCGGATCCGAATATGAACCAACGGTTGCTTTTATCACTTTCACATCCGGATCATAATCTGTGGCTCCTTGCACGAAACCGGTTACAAAGTCTTCGATGACCGGACTGTCCATACCAACATTCACAGCGATCACTCCGCTCTCTGTGATGCCGGCCGCCAACTGTCCAACCATATAGGAACCTTCATTCTGAGCATAAAGGATAAATGCAAAGTTTTCCGGAATCTGTTCTTCATCAATGGAATCATCATAGATCACGAACTGCTTTTCCGGATATTCCCCGGCAAGCTTTAACAGGACATCGGTAAAGGGTGAGCCGGCCACCACATAATGATACCCTTCGTCGAGGACATCAAGAATTGCATTTTCCCATTTATCAGCCTTTGTGGCATCCCCGACTTCGATCGTCTTCGCATCCCAGCCTTCGCCTCTCAATGTTGCCATACCTGTTTCCGCAGAATCAGAGAACGATTTGTCACCCAGATTTCCAACAACATGAACCACTTTCTTATCAATTGCAGAAGTGTTTTCCGCTGTCGCTTTTCCTTCTTCTTTCGTTCCTTTTATCCCGCCACAGGCTGTAAGAGAACAAACCATTACACTCACAAGGACCACACTTACTATTTTTTTGACCAACATGATTTTCCTCCTAGTTTTCAATCAGGATTTCAGAAATTAGATCCTTTAACTGCAGATACTGACTGCGGTTAATCATAATATGGTCTCCTTTTTGAGTAATTAATCCCTCTTTTTTCAATTTCTGAAGCGACCGTGTAACGGTTTTCGTACATAACCCTGTATAATCAGCTAATTTCTGCCGATTGCTGCTGATACAAAGCACCTGATTGACAGCATATGTTTCATAATGTTTGATAAACATATACTCCATACGGTTTACTCCCTGTAAGAATAAAAAAGCTCTGCTGTTTCGCGCTTGCTCTAGTAAGTATTCCCCCATAAGCCTTGCCTCATGTTTCATGGCATTCATATCAGACTTCAGCCATTGTCTGTACTGGGTTACAGGAATTTTCAAAACAATACAGTCTGTAACAGTCTGCAGCGTGGTAAGATACGTATCATAATTCATGATCACTTCCATCCCGCCATACGCATATACATTGGTAAACACCATGAAATCAAATGAAATTCCATACATACGGTAATCTGTCGCTTTTATCATACCATCTCCGATCAGATAAACCGTATCAACGGGATCTCCTTCGCGCACTAAGATCGTATCTTTTTCCACATGTACAACCGTAAACATTTTTAAGAGCCAAAGCGGTGCAGACTGAAAATACTCTTCAAATTGCTTTCTGCGCTCTTTATCAATCTTCGATAAAAATGGTAAAAATTTTTCTAAATCGTATTCCTTCATATTAATACTTTTCGATACCGTTCTTAGTAATTCTTGCAAAAATCAGCGGATTTTCCATTGGTTTTTCCTGTGCAAATGTCAATGCTGATACATATTTCTTTTCCGCATTTTCAAACAATTTCTCATCGGAAGTATACATGGTCGCCAGCACCTCTCCCTTCTTAACGAAATCACCCACTTTTCGCTTCAGAATAATACCAGCAGAGAAATCAATATGGCTTTCTTTTGTCTCTCTTCCTGCTCCAAGCATGGAAGAAGCAATGCCACAGCTTTCTGTGTCCATGGAAATGATATAGCCTTCCCCGTCAGAAAGGATCTGGCGTTCAAACGGTGCCTTATCAAATTTACCTGTATCCAAAATCACGGATGAATCTCCTCCCTGTGCTTCTACCATAGCAACCAACCGCCTCAGCGCACTTCCATCCTCTATCGTTTTCTTTGCCATTTCCAAACATTCTTCAATTGTGCCCTTTTCAGCAAGAAAAAGCATATTTGCCGCAAGCTGGAGACTCACTTCTGTCAAATCTTCCGGTCCATTTCCTTTTAATGTTTCTACCGCTTCTATTACTTCCAGACTGTTACCGATGTTATTTCCCAACGGAATGTCCATGTCTGTGATCAGAGCTGCTGTCTTTCTTCCTGCATTTTCACCGATGGACACCATTTCTTTTGCCAGTGCAATTGAATCATCTACGGTCTTCATGAATGCTCCGCTTCCTGTCTTTACATCAAGAAGGATTGCATCACTTCCTGCCGCCAGCTTTTTACTCATGATAGAGGCAGCGATCAGCGGAATACTCTCAACAGTCGCAGTCACATCGCGAAGTGCATACAGTTTTTTATCTGCCGGCGCCAAATTGCCTGACTGACCAATTACACTCACGCCAATCGTATTCACGATCTCAAAAAATCGTTCCTGAGGAATTACTGTCTGAAATCCTGGAATTGATTCCAGCTTGTCAACGGTTCCTCCTGTATGACCCAATCCTCTTCCGGACATTTTCGCAACCTTTACTCCGCAGGCAGCAACCATCGGTGCAATGATCAGTGTTGTCTTGTCACCCACTCCGCCTGTAGAATGTTTGTCTACCTTAATACCTTCAATTGCAGAAAGATCCACCATGTCTCCCGAATGAGCAACTGCCTGCGTCAAAGCTACAATTTCCTCTTCAGACATTCCATTCAAATACACTGCCATCAAAAACGCAGACATCTGATAATCCGGAATTCTGCCCTCCACATATCCGCTGATCATCTCTTCAATTTCCTGTACCGAAAGAGCACCGCCGTCTCTTTTTCTGGCAATCAGATCATACATTCTCATACTCTTATATCCTCCTGCAAATGATTATTTAAGATTGTCCGGACCAAATCCATATGGAAGCATTTCTTTTAAAGTAAATTCAAGCGTTTGGTCTTTTCCATTTGCCAAAATGATCTTGAATTCTTCCGGATTACAAAATTCCATCATCACCTGACGGCAAACTCCGCAAGGTGCACAAAGAACATCTGCTTCACTTCCCTCATGACCGCCAACGATCGCAATTTTGGCAAACTCTCTTTCTCCGTCGTATACTGCCTTAAAAAATGCAGTTCTCTCTGCACAGTTTGTCGGCGTGTAGGCTGCATTTTCAATATTACAGCCATGATACAATTTTCCGCTTTTCGTAAGCAGCGCTGCGCCAACTTTAAAATGAGAATATGGTACATAGGCACGTTCTCTTGCTTTTTTTGCTTCTAAAATCAATTCGTTGTTTGTCATATGGCTCAACCTCCTAAGTCATTTTGGCGAATTTTCTATTATTTTGTACCAAAAATACGATCTCCTGCATCACCTAATCCCGGACAAATATACGCATTTTCATTTAATTCACGATCGATATTTCCCACATAAATCTGAATATCCGGATGTGCTTTCTGCAATTTCTCTAATCCTTCCGGAGCTGCGATCAAACACATAAATTTAATATTCTTTCCACCGTGTTTTTTGATAAGATCGACAGCCGCGATTGCTGATCCACCTGTCGCAAGCATAGGATCTGTCAAAATAATCAAACGCTCTGAAATAGGTGACGGAAGTTTGCAGAAGTATTCATGTGGTTCATGCGTTGTTTCATCTCTGTAAAGTCCGATGTGTCCAACTTTCGCTGATGGTACAAGTTTCAGAATACCATTCGTCATACCTAAACCAGCTCTTAAAATTGGTACAATCGCAAGTTTTCTTCCGGTAAGCATCGGTGTCATACAAGTTTCGATAGGTGTTTCAATTTCCACAAGCTCAGTTGGAAGATCTTTTAATGCCTCGTATCCCATTAACATTCCAATTTCATCCACAAGGCTTCTAAATTCGTTTGTACCGGTTCTCTTATCTCTTAAAATAGAAATTTTATGTTTAATTAATGGATGTGTAGATTCGATGATCATTACTTCTCCTTTCCTCAACATAAGCCAATCGTTTTATATTCTTATATATATAGTATAGTTTTTATCATTCTAGCACAAGGACTCCAGTCCTTTTTAGGTCAAAAAAGGCGCACCCTTACAGATGCGCCTTCAGAAGATTATTCATCTTCAATATTATTTTGTACCATCATAGAGATCTACGAGTTTCTCTAAGTGAGCGTATTTCTCTTTTGCATTCTCAGCAGCCTTAGCCCAGAGTTTTTCAGCTCTTGCCGGGTTCTTAAGCTGTAAGGATGTGTAACGAACTTCGCCCTTAAGGAAGTCAGCGTAGTCTACTGTAGCCGGTTTGCAGTCAAGAGTGAACTTCTTCTCAGCAGCCGGGTTGAAACGGAAGATGTTCCAGTAACCGGACTGAACAGCAAGTTTCTCCTCTGTCATAGCTACTGCCATACCCTTCTTGATACCGTGGTTGATACACGGAGCGTAAGCGATGATAAGGGACGGACCCTCGTAAGCCTCAGCCTCAACGATAGCTTTGATTGTCTGGTTCATATCAGCACCCATGGAAACCTGAGCAACATAGATGTAACCATAGCTCATAGCGATACCAGCGAGGTCTTTCTGCTTGATCTCTTTACCAGCAGATGCGAACTGAGCAACAGCACCAGTCGGTGTAGCCTTGGAGGACTGACCACCTGTGTTGGAGTATACCTCAGTGTTGAATACG
>SVDR01000105.1 GCA_015057755.1 Lachnoclostridium sp. | reverse complement strand
AAGGTGGTCAGATGCCGTTATATAGACGTCTCCCGAAGAGAGGCTTCAAGAACATGAACCGTGTTGAAATGATCGGTGTTAATGTTTCTGCTCTTGAGAGATTTGAGAACGATTCCACAGTATGCATCAACTGCTTAGTTGAGGCTGGTATCGTTAAAAATGCGCAGGATACAGTTAAGATCCTTGGTAACGGTGAGTTAACAAAGAAACTTAACGTTAAAGCTAACGCATTCAGTGAGTCTGCAAAGGCTAAAATTGAAGCATTAGGCGGTACCTGCGAGGTGATCTAATATGTTAAAAGCTTTACAGAGCGCATTTAAAGTGAAAGAAGTCCGTCAGCGACTTCTCTTCACTTTCTTGATGCTTGTGGTAATCCGGTTAGGCTCCTGCCTTCCGATTCCGGGCGTTGATGCGACTTATTTATCTTCATTCTTTGCAGCACTTGATGCTTCTGGAATGGGATTTGTAAATGCGCTTACTGGAGGATCTTTCTCCTCCATGTCTCTGTTTGCGCTTAGCGTTAGCCCGACTATCACAGCATCCATTATTATGCAGTTGTTAACAATTGCTATCCCGAAGCTGGAAGAGATGCAGAAAGAGGGAGAAGAGGGCAGAAAGAAGATCAACGAGTATTCCAGATACTTAACAATTGTGCTTGCAATCATCGAGTCCACAGCAATGGCTGTAGGTCTTGGTGGTCAGGGTCTTATCCTTCCGGAGCATAGAAACTTCCTTGGATACCTGACTGTAGTAGCTGCAATGACCGCTGGTACTTCCCTTCTGATGTGGATTGGTGAGAAAATTACAGAGAGAGGTGTTGGACAGGGAATCTCTATGATTCTTGTATTCAACATTATTTCCAGACTTCCACAGGATTTAATGTCTTTATTCGAGAGATTTATGGCAGGCAAATCCGTTGCAGTTGCAACAGTTGCAGCCGTGATCATCGTGGCAGTTATCGTTGCGGTAGTTGTATTTGTTCTTATCTTAAATGGTGCGATGCGCCGCATTCCGGTACAGTATAGTAAGAAAATGCAGGGACGCAGAATGATTGGCGGTCAGTCCAGCCACATTCCGTTAAAGGTAAACACCTCTGGTGTTATCCCGGTTATCTTTGCATCCTCTATTATGTCTATGCCGTCTATGGTCGCACAGTTCTTCCCGATCGATTATTCTACAATCGGCGGTAAGATCATTATGGCGTTAAATTCAGGCAACTGGTTCAGAGTAGAAGCTCCAGGATATTCTGTTGGCCTGATCATTTATATCGTATTAATCGTACTGTTCGCATATTTCTATACGTCCATTACGTTTAATCCGTTGGAAGTTGCTAATAATATGAAGAAGGCAGGCGGTTTCATTCCGGGCATTCGTCCGGGTAAGCCAACATCCGATTACCTCAACGAGGTTTTAAATAACATCGTATTTATCGGTGCATGTGGTCTTATCATTGTCTGTCTGGTACCGATCATTGTATCCGGTCTCTTTGGTGTAGGCAGTCTTTCCTTCGGTGGAACATCCTTAATCATTATCGCGAGTGTAATTCTTGAGACAATCAAACAGATTGAATCTATGATGACAGTGAGAAGTTATAAAGGATTTTTAAATGACTAAGTAAGAAACGATGACAGCAGTATCGTATATATCCGAAACGGGCGGAATCTGATTTCGCCCGTTTTTTCGGATAAACTGTGTCTTTTTGGCTCATGAAGCTCATGGAGGTCAACTCATGAAAATTATTATGTTAGGTGCACCAGGTGCCGGAAAAGGAACACAGGCGGAAATGATCATGGAAAAATATGGTCTTCCGCATATTTCTACGGGGGATATTTTCAGAGCAAACATCAAAGCAGGGACAGAGTTGGGAGTAAAAGCAAAAGCGTATATTGATAATGGACAGTTGGTTCCGGATTCATTAACGATCGATCTTGTAATGGATCGTATCAGCCAGCCGGATTGTAATGGGGGTTATATTCTGGATGGTTTTCCACGCACAATTCCTCAGGCAGAGAGCCTGACAAAAGCACTGGCAGCAAAGGGCGACAAGCTCGATTATGCGATCAATGTGCATGTGCCGGATGAAAACATTGTTAAGAGAATGTCCGGACGTCGTGCATGTCCAGGTTGTGGCGCTACGTATCATATTGTATATGCAGCTCCGAAGAAGGAGGGCATTTGCGACAAGTGTGGTTCTGAATTATACTTGAGAGATGATGACGCACCGGGAACAGTAAAGAAACGTCTTGCTGTATATCACAACCAGACGCAGCCGTTGATCCGTTATTACGGCAGCAAGAAAATCCTGCGCACAGTAGACGGTACGAAGAATTTGGAAGAAGTTTTCAAGGATATCACAAAGATTTTAGGAGCATAAACATGGCAGTAACGATTAAATCGCCGAGAGAAATTGAACTGATGAGAAAGGCAGGAGAAATCCTGGCACTGACTCACGAAGAGTTACGCAAGGCACTCAAGCCGGGCATGTCCACACTGGATATTGACCGTCTGGGTGAGAAGATCATTCGCAGCTATGGCTGTATTCCTTCCTTTAAGAATTACAACGGCTATCCGGCCTCTATCTGCGTCTCCGTCAATGACGAAGTCGTACATGGAATCCCGAACCGCCACAGAATCTTACAGGAAGGCGATATTGTAAGTCTTGATGCAGGTGTTATCTACCAGGGATACCATTCCGACGCAGCCAGAACATGGGCTATCGGAGAGGTTTCACCGGAAGCGAAACAGCTGATGGAAGTAACCAAGCAGAGCTTTTTTGAGGGTATCAAATTTGCAAAGCCGGGTTATCATCTCAATGATATTTCAACGGCGATTCAGTCTTATGCAGAGAGCTTCGGCTACGGAGTTGTTCGCGATCTGGTAGGTCACGGAATCGGAACTCATCTTCATGAAGATCCGGAAGTGCCGAACTTCGCAATGAAGAGAAAAGGCATCCTTCTTCGACCGGGCATGACACTGGCCATCGAGCCGATGATCAATGCCGGCGGTCCGGAGGTTGTGTGGCTGGATGATGAATGGACAGTGGTAACAGAAGATGGTTCCCTGTCAGCTCATTATGAAAACACAGTTCTGATCACAGAGGGTGAACCGGAGATTCTTTCCTTATTAAAATAAAAGCGATCATAAGCTGTAAGGGGAAATGAGGAGGAAACTTCAATGAAACTGAATCCGGGATGGCAGGCGAGAGCAACGGCCGGAAACGACAGAAACAAGATTTATATCGTGAAAGAGGATCTTGGAGAATATGTTCTTCTGGCCCGTGAAGATGGAAAACTGCTCCGAAAAAATAAAAAGCATATCCAGGTAATAAAAAACATCAAGCAGCTATAAGAATTAAGAACAGTTGCTTCAAAGCAAGGAAACGTCATACAGGAGGTAATGAAAAGTATGTCTAAGGCTGACGTAATTGAGATCGAAGGCGTTGTAGTGGAAAAACTTCCGAACGCTATGTTCCAGGTAGAGTTAGAAAACGGTCACAAGGTTCTGGCAACAATCAGCGGCAAGCTCCGCATGAACTACATCAGAATCCTTCCGGGCGATAAGGTAACATTGGAGATGTCTCCGTATGACTTATCCAAAGGCCGTATCATCTGGAGAGATAAGTAAAATCGCTTGCGATTTTACGCTGCTCGAACGAAAAGCAGTGGAGAGGTGAATGACTTCTTGTGAAAAATCACAAGAAAGTACAGGAAAAAATACAAAAAATTAGTTGAAAAACTACTTGATTTTTAAGTGTAACGATGGTATAATGCTCAAGCGAACTTTGTTGGAACGCTTGTATTATGCCCGTTGAGGGTGTCTATATACAGGTATTGGCAACCCGTAATGCTGTTTTCTGAAAGAAATCCGGGCTTAGGTGTGTAAACCGGAAAAGATGGAGGAAGACAGACTACGAAGGAAAGGAGATATTACTGTGAAAGTAAGATCATCAGTAAAACCGATTTGCGAAAAGTGCAAGATTATTAAGAGAAAAGGCAGCATCAGAGTAATCTGTGAAAATCCGAAGCACAAA
>SVDR01000019.1 GCA_015057755.1 Lachnoclostridium sp. | reverse complement strand
GCGACCGACTACAGTCGGATAAAATCGCATCGAAGCAAAGGTAGTCAACCGTATTTGGAGATAGTATGGTTTTTCTACAGATATACTATTTTATTTGCTCAATGAAATCCACATTTACTGCACTTCCACAATCTCCACATCCATATTCGCACTGAACTCACCGTCTTTAAACTCTCTGCGTGCAGTGATCTCATCGACCTGGATGATTGCGGTTTCAAGAAGATCGGAAATATCTTCTCTCAGGCTGCGGTTATAACGGAATACAAGTGTTCTGTCCTCGAATCCGGTCTCTTCGTTGTAAACGAGCTCGGAACTTCCGTCCCATTCTTCAAACACCTCATCACCCATGACAAGTTTTACGTCGGACGGTACTGCGTTACCGTCTGCTGTCATGGATACAGTCACATTGAAGATACCGCTGGAAATTTTAACTGTTTCAATGTTTGTAATTTCGAACCCGGCTGTTCCTTCCACTAATGGTCCCAGATCCTCCAGAAGATCGATCTTGGAACCGATCTCTAACGGAGCAGTCAGAGAGCCCTTTGTATCAACCGGCTGCCACCAATCCGGAGTTTTAACATAAATCGTTTCCGGAACTTTTGTTTTTTCGTAAACAAAGAAATAGGAGCCATCTTCTGATACGATGCCCGGTTCTTCCTCTTCCAGCTCGCCGCCTTCGATGATTACCAAAAGCTTGGTAAATCCAGAACTCTTTTCTGTTTTCTGCTTGATTTCTTTTGTAAATGCCTCATCCTTTGCGACTTTGACCGGTCCCATCAGAACAGCACCTTTTTCGAAATCGTGATATTTTACATTTAATATCAGCTGATCCGGAGCAAGCATTCCGGAAATCAGTTTCACAAGCACGAAAATCACTGCCACCGCAAGCACCGTCAACGGCAGAATTTTCATATACACCTGCAGGAGCGGATTATTCTCCTGCATTTCATCTTTCATTTTTCCCATGATGTATCTCCTTATTTTTCTATTCGGTTATCCGACCGTAAACCTTTTTTCCGCCGACATAAGTCGCAGTTACGTTCGCCCGCAGGATCTCTTCATCCGCACATGTCAGCAGATCGGTATCCACCGTAATAAAATCTGCGTACATACCGGCTTTGATCATTCCCTTTACATCCTCATCGTAAGATGCATATGCTCCTGCCGCTGTGTAACCGAAGAGTGCCTGCTCACGGCTCAGGATCTGGTGCGGCCAGGCAGGACCATTTCCCTTTGTATCACAGCCTGTCACAGCACAGTAAAGTCCGCGCATCGGAGCAAATTCTTCTACCGGGCAGTCCGTTCCGAATGGGGCGTGAACTCCGCTCTCAATGTAATCTTTCCACGCATAGGAGGTATCTCCCAGTTCTTTTCCCACACGGTCGAACACAATATGCATATCATAATCAATAAATACCGGCTGAATATATGCGATCACATCCAGCTCCTTAAAACGGCGGATCTGCTCTTTATCCGTAATCTGGCAGTGTACGATACCGTGGCGCGGATGAAGATACGGCATTTCCTTTCTTGCGCGCTCAATCGCATTTAAGCACATCTCAACAGCACCGTCTCCGATCGCATGCAAAGCAACCGCCATATTGTGTCTGTGAGCCTTTAAAACCAGATAATCCAGCTCCTCCTGGCTCTCATAGATCGCCAGTCCGCAGGTTTCCGGAGCATCCTCATACGGTTTTCTCATAAGCGCTGTTCTGGCTCCGAGAGAACCGTCTGTCAGCACTTTCACGCAGGAAATCTTAAAACTGCGGTTTCCGTAACTGTCATCAAATCCTTTTACATCAAAGAATTCATCGATCGTTTCTTTTTCCGTAAGCAGAGCCTGCTCTGCCATACGTACTTTCAGTCTTCCCTGCTCACTGGCTTCACGGATCAGCGCCATCATCTCATAGCCTCTTCCGTCCGGAGTATATTTAAAATCATCTGACTGAATGCTGGTAATACCGGCAGCGAATAAGTCTTCCTGACATTCCACCATCATGTCCATCAGGGCATTCAAGCCCGGAGCCGGCAGATTTGCCTTAATGTCGTCGAAAACATTTTCCTTGATCACACCGTTTGGTGTTCCGTCCGGATACGTTTCCGCAAAGGCGCCATACTGGCCAACCGTTTCTTTATTAAAATTCAGAAGTTCCATAGCCTTGGAATTCATAACCGCAACATGGAAACAGGTTCGCATAATGATCATCGGATATTCTGTCGTAACCGTATCCAGATCTTTGGAATTCGGGAAACGCTTTTCATCTGTAAAATAGTCCTGATTCCAGCCTTCACCCGTCAGCCAGAGTCCGCTGTTTTTATCATATCGGTTGGTAAAACCGTCTTTCATACGCTCCAGAACTTCCTGCAAAGAGGTGCATCCGGATAAATTGACTGCACTTTTCTTCGCCTTCGCATAATGGAGATAGTGCATGTGACTGTCATTAAAACCAGGCATCAAAAAACTGCCCTTACAATCTACGATCTCAATATCCTGCACATCACGCTCAGACAAATATGTCTTTGCTCCTTCTTCCGTTCCTACATATGCAAAAAAATCACCGACAATGACTGCTGCCTCTGCCTGTGGGTTTGCAGCATCCATAGTCGCGATCTTTGCGTTTTTTACTAACATTGTCATTATTATTTCCTCATTGTATTACAAAATCTGCCACCATCTTAGTATACGATAGACCGCCTTTGAATGCAAGACTCCCCGGACAGAATGATACAAAACTGTCCGGGGAGGCACATAAATCCTCTACGCTTCCGCTTCTGTCCGCTGCACACCTTCACGTGTCGCATCCACAAGCTTGATCGTTCTATTTTCAACTTTTACAATGCTGAATACAAATCCGCCAAAATGAATATCTTTATCATTTTCTTTCGGCAAATGACCGAGACGGGAAGTCAGGAAACCATTGAGCGTATCAAAATTCTCTTTGTCCTGTTCTTCAAATTCGATTCCGAGCGTATCCTCCAGGTCTACCAGCAGGGATGTTCCCGCAAGCTGGAACGTATTGTTGTCGGAGGAAACAATATCCACTTCCTCTTCATCGTATTCATCCATGATATTACCTACGATTTCTTCCAGGATATCCTCCATCGTCACAAGACCGGCTGTCTGACCATATTCATCGATTACGATCTCCATGTGGATCTTCTCAGATTTCATCTCTTTAAACAGCGCATTGATGTTTTTGTGTTCCGGAACAAAATGCGGTTCTCTGAGAAGTCCTTCGATCTGGCTGATCGGCTGCTTGAGATACTCAGCGATCTCTGCAAAATAAAGCACATCGCGCATATGGAGAATACCGATGATGTTATCGATATCTTCACCATATACCGGAAGTCTGGAGTTGATCGATTCTTTTACGATAAAATCCATTGCTTCCTGTAATGTAACCGTACCCTCAAGCGCAACAATATTCATTCGATGAGTCATAATATCAGAAGCCACTTTATCGTCAAATTCGAAAATATTCGTGATCATCTCTGCCTCACTGGCTTCCAATACACCCTGGTCGTGACCCTCATTGACCATATACATGATATCCTGCTCTGTCACTTTGTCGTCTTTCGCACGGGTATCGATTCCCACAATGATCAGAATAATGTGAGATACGAATTCCATCGTTGCCGTAAACGGAGCACAGATTTTCATAAAAAAGTCAATGACCGGAAGTACCTTATAACAAAAACGGATCGGACTCTTCATCGCCAGCCATTTCGGAATAATAATACCGAAACATACCAGTACAAAAGAAAGTACTGCGATTGCCAGCAGGTAGATCACAACGTTCATGATCACCAACGGAACTGCCTCAACATTCGGAATCTTTGAAAAAAGATCTTTCAAATACCCTATAGCATATGGAAGAGAAATTCCACCCATCATCAGGCTGAATACCATTGTGATCAACTGATTGGTCTGGACAAATCCATGCGGATTTTCCTGGATATGTAAAAGACGCTCTGCCTTTTTATTTCCCTCGTCCCGCTCATCCTCCAAAGCACTGGTGTTCAGTGCCTGAATGGCAGCTCCAAAACCATAAATCAGATAATAAACTACAAACGCTGTTCCCAACAGCAAGATTCCAATCCACGAATTACCATCGTCCATTGTAAAATAAAACTCTCCTTTTCTTTGCAAATTTAAGCATAACGTTTTAAATATAGCATTTCATCTACATTTCGTCAACTCTCTTCTCACTCCGTTTATGTAAGAAGTTCCAGGCTGACTTTAAGTGCCGCATTCACTTTTTCCTGCAGTTCTCCCTCTATATGACAGATTTTTTCCCGCAGTCTCTGCTTATCAATGGTCCGGAGCTGTTCCAGTAAGATCACGGAATCCTTCACCATATCACAGTCTCTCGAAGATAATTCCACGTGAGTCGGAAGTTTTGCTTTGTTCATTTTCGATGTGATCGCCGCGCAGATCACAGTCGGACTGTGTTTATTTCCCACGTCATTTTGTATAATAAGAACCGGCCGCACTCCCCCCTGTTCGGAGCCCACGACCGGTCGTAAATCTGCATAATAAATATCGCCACGTCTGATAATCAATCGCTTCACTCTCCGCTTTCGGTTTCTTTTCTGTACCGATAGTATTGACATCCTACGATTAAGTTATGCAGGACAATGGCATTTTGCCCGTTATTTCACGATCAGAACCCTTCCAGCTCGCACATTTCGCAAGTCTGGGTTCCAACCACTGTTCCGTTCTTTACATACACACGCGGAACTCGTTTTCCGATCACACAAGGAATCTCATAGTGGAAACCGCCGCAGGATTCCACAAGTTCATCCATGGAAATCTCCAATTCGCCGTCTCTTCCGAGAAGTGTGACTTCCGCTCCTTCCACAGCCTCCGGAACATCTGTCAGGTCGATCATCAGCTGATCCATGCACACTCTTCCAAGGAGCGGAACACGCTTTCCGCAAACCAGCACATGACCTTTGCCGGATGCATTTCTCGGATATCCGTCTGCATATCCGATTCCTACAGTTCCGATCGTCATGCGTGTTTCTGCCACAAAGGTTCCTCCGTAGCTCACTGCACTGCCTGCTTCGATTTCCTTGATATATGTAATAAAACTCTTTAATTCCATAGCCGGCAGGATCTTCATCTGATCCTTTTTCACCTCGTCTGAGGGATATAAACCATAAATGGTAATGCCCGCACGGACAGCGTCCATATTAGCCTCCTGCAGATCCATGATACCCGCACTGTTGGAACAGTGTACGATCGGAATCTCAATCTGACGGTCTGCTAAAAATGTGTGAAACTCCCGGAATTTTTCCATCTGCTTTTCTGCATATGATTTATCGAATTCATCGGCTCTCGCAAAATGTGTAAACATGCCGCAGATCTCAATCCCCGGAAGCGCTGCGATTTTCTCCGCGATATCCGCAGATGCTTCCGTCGGAGCAAATCCAATGCGGCTCATTCCTGTATCCACAGCAAAATGCACTTTCGCTTTCTTTCCAAGAGAACATGCCAGTTCGGACATCTTTTCTGCTTTCTCCAACTGAAAAACCGCCATACAGATATCCTGACGGATCGCCTCCTCACAGCTTCCATCCGGAGTCACACCGAGAATCAAAATATCTTTTGTAATGCTGTGTCTGCGCAGCTGAAATGCTTCTTCTGCAGTCGCTACTGCATAGGCAAACACATACGGATCAATGGTTTTCGCCACCGGAATCGCTCCGTGTCCGTAACCATCTGCCTTTACCACACCAAACATCTTTGTTCCCGGTTTCAGATTTGCCTGCATGGCTTTCATATTTTCTTCAATTCGATCCAGATGAATCTTTGCGTATGCACGCTCAAACTGTCTCATTGATGACCTCCCCCACACAATCGGCCAGCTCTCCTGCCAGCACGGAATGCATTCCAAATTTTCTTGCCGCAGCCTCTCCTGCCAGTCCGTGAACGTAAACACCGAGAGACGCTGCTTCACACTCATCCATGCCAAGTCCGAGAAGACCCGCAAGGACTCCGCAGAGCACATCTCCGGATCCGCCTTTCGCCATCGCCGGAGATCCGCTTGTATTCACAAATACGTTTCCGTCTTTTCTCGCGATCACAGTCGCAGCATCTTTTAATACACACGTCACACCAAACTGTTCCGATACCTCACGCGCCGTTTCAACCAGCGAATCGCGGATCGCATCCACACTTTTTCCGATCAGTCTGGAACACTCTGCCAGATGCGGTGTCAAAATAATATTTTCCGTAAAAAAGTTCTGTAAATATGGATATCGGGCTGCCAGATTGATCGCATCTGCATCAAGCACGATCGGAACATATGCATGTTCCAGCACAGCCTCCACCAATGTACGGCTGTATTCCTCCGTTCCAAGTCCCGGACCCAGTACGATCACATCCGCCCAGTCGGTCTGATTTCTGATATATTCTTTGAATTCTCCCGGTTCATGGGTTGCCCATTCGGATGAATATGCGGCTAAAATCGCTTCCGGAAGTTTCTCCTGGAGCATATTCCGGTTTTCCTCCACTGTCAGCACCTTTACCAGTCCGGCACCCGTCCGGTATGCGGCTTTTGCTGCAAAATAAGCCGCACCTGCCATATTCTTCGCACCTGCGGCGATCAGAATCTTTCCATAGCTTCCCTTATGTGAGTACGCCTTTCTTTCCGGGATATTTCTCAAATCCTCGTTCGTATGCGCCCGCACATATGTCTTGGAAACGTTTTCGTCCGCAGGGACAAATCCGATGTCTGCCACGACAACCCTTCCGCTATATTCACGTCCCGGGAACAACACATGCCCCAGTTTCATCTCACCAAAGGTCACTGTCACGTCTGCACGGACTGCACATCCGAGAATGTCTCCACTTTCTGAACTGATTCCGGACGGAATATCCACAGCGACAACCGTTGCTCCAAACTTATTCCTTTGCGAGGAGACCAGATCCAGCAGATCTGCATAGGCTCCCACCACAGGTCTGGTAAGACCGATTCCAAATACCGCATCGATAACCACGTCACAAGCGCCTGAAATCATTTCATCCGGTCGGCAGACCGGGATTCCAAGCTTCTCTGCAATCGTCAGCTGGACTTCCATCTCTTCGCTCATCCGCCCGTCCGCAGCCGGGAGAATGATTGTGACAGAATATCCGCGTAAATGCAGCATACGGGCTGCTGCCACACCGTCTGCACCGTTATTTCCGTAACCACAGACTGACCAAACCACTCCTTTTCGTGGTTTATCTGCTCCAATCCATGTTTCGACTTCCTTCGCCACTTCCAGAGCCGCTCGCTCCATCAGCACCAGAGAAGGGATTCCGTATTCATGGATGGAGCGCATATCGATTGCTTTCATTTCTCTGCCATTTACCAGATATCTCATGAATCTTCCCCCTCTCCCACGGCAAAAGCCATGGCATATTCTTTCGTATCGGAGATCGATACTTCAATTCGCTTAATCTTTTTCTCTTCCGCCAGTTTTTCCGCATTTCCGTGGAGAAGCACATACGGTTTTCCAAGCTCGTCCCTCAGCACCTCCACATCCTTTGGCATAAATGTGCGGAATCCGGTTCCAAGCACCTTGGCAACCGCCTCTTTCACAGCAAAAGTGCCGGCAAGCACAGATGGCCTTCCATCTGCCTGCCGGCGCTCTTCTTCCGTATATACACGCAGTAAAAAGGCCTCTTTTTCACAGGCCTTTTTCATACGCTCAATTTCGATCAAATCACAGCCAACACCAGTTAACATGTTAATTTTCCCGTCTACTTTCCTGCTGGTTTTAGTCTTCCTTGCCCTGACGTTCCTTCTCTTTTCTCTCGCGCTCATCCATCATACTGCTTACACGGTAGGAAAGGCGCATCAGACTGTCAGAAAGATGTACATTTTCCACCACTACATCTTCCGGAACATTTAAATCCATATGTGCAAAGTTCCAGATTGCTTTAATACCTGCATTAACAAGGCGCTCCGCTATCTCCGGTGCCTTTGACTTAGGAATCGTAAGCGCCGCGATCTGCACTTCATTTTCAATAATAAACTGCTCTAAATCGTCAATGCCGCGAATCTCAACACCACGCACCACAAGACCGATCAGTCTCGGATTAATATCAAACATACCCTTGATCATAAAGCCACGCTTCTCAAAGTTTGCGTAGTTGGCGATCGCCTGACCAAGATTACCGGCTCCGATGATGATAATATTATGCTGTCTGTCGATACCGATGATCTTTGCGATCTCATTGTAAAGGTATCTGACGTTGTAGCCGTATCCCTGCTGGCCAAATCCGCCAAAATTGTTCAAATCCTGACGAATCTGGGATGCTGTCACTTTCATCCTCACGCTCAGTTCATTGGAAGAAATACGCTCGATTCCCTCCTCCATCAAGTCTCCAAGATATCTATAGTATCTAGGCAGTCTTGCGATCACTGCCTTTGAAATCTGTCTCTCATCTGTCATCGTTCTGTCACCTTCCTGATGTGGGCTTTCAAAATGCCACACTCAAATTCAACCTGTAGATATTATAACACACTCCTCTCATTTGTCAAATCCTTGTCAAACATTTTTGATAAAAAAACCAGATTCATTTTGTGACTTTTGTACAATTCTTCCAATTCTCCCGTCATGAAGGGGACAAAAAAACAGACAGGGCCCTTTTTCAAAGACTCTGTCTGTTATTATTTTTACAATTTTTCTACCATATCTGCTGCATGTTTCATGAAGTCTGCTTCGATGTACTCAACAGTACCTTCATCCACATTTCCAGCCATCTGCGGACGGATCGGAATCTGAGCAAGCACGTTCAGACCATGCTCCTCAGCGACCTTTTCGATGTGGCTCTCACCGAATACGGAAATCTTTTTACCGCAATCCGGACACTCTAAGTAGCTCATATTCTCTACGATACCGATGATCGGAATATCCATCTTCTTCGCCATATTTACAGCCTTCGCAACGATCATGGAAACGAGATCCTGCGGAGATGTAACGATGATGATACCGTCTACCGGAAGAGACTGGAATACAGTAAGCGGAACGTCACCTGTTCCCGGCGGCATATCAACGAACATGTAGTCGATATTTCTCCATAATGTCTGGTTCCAGAACTGTTTTACCACGCCTGCAACGATCGGACCTCTCCAGATAACCGGATCTGTCTCATTGTCAAGGATCATATTTGCGGACATGATCTCGATGCCTGTTGCGGACTGAGCCGGGATCATCAGCTGTCCGTCCGGTGTTACATATGCCATCTGGTGGATACCAAATGCCTTCGGAATGGACGGTCCTGTGATATCTGCATCGAGGATACCTACACGGTAGCCCTTTGCACGCATCTGACAAGCCATAAGGGAAGTTACCATGGACTTACCTACGCCGCCCTTACCGCTTACGATACCAATCACTTTCTTTACAGAACTTCTCGGGTCTAATTTCTCAATAAAATCAGCCTTGTTCATCTGCTGCTGGCCTGCTGTCTGTCTGCTGCTGCAGTTGGCTGTACAGGAACCACAGTCATGGCTGCAATTTTCTGGTGTATTGCTCATCTTATTTTCCTCCAGTTTCTATCTTTTTTAATAGTCCTCAAGACCTGTTGCGATCAACTCGCAGATTGCTTCCAATGCTGCTTCCTCATCTTCACCGGTACACTGTACTTCTACGATCGCACCGCACTTCACTCCGGAAGCCATCACATTGAGAACACTTTTTGCATTGATTTCTTTATCTTTATGTAAGATCATGATCTTTGACTTAAACTTCATGGAAGCCTGGCATAAAATGCCTGCCGGGCGGAGATGAAGTCCGGTCGGGTTCACGATCTCAATTTTTCTAGACTGCATGGATACCCCTCTCCTTCCTAATAAAGGATTCTATAATAGAATCATGGGAATGTCAAGGCATGGCCTGTTTGGAATATACACAGCCGCAGTAATTCTGACGGTACAGATCGTGCTCCCTGGATAATTCTGTGGAGCGTTTGTAACCGTTCTTTTTCTTAAAATCCGAATTTAAAAACTTCACACCGTACGCTTCCCCCAGCTCCTCTCCGATCCAGTTGAGACGCTCGGCATCTTTGAGCGGACTGATGGTAAGTGTCGTTGTAAAATAATCATAGTTTCCTTCTTTTGCAAGTTTCGCAGACTCTTCCAGGCGCAGTTTAAAACACTCGGTACATCTCGCTCCGCCCTCCGGCTCTTTTTCCAGACCTTTTACAGCCGCATAAAACACTTCCGGACGGAAGTCACCTTTTACCAGACGAATTGGGTGCTTCACTCCCGCTTCGTTAAGTTCCCGAATCAGACGGTCCTGCTCATTGACACGGTCTTCGTATTCGGAGTCCGGATAAATATTGGGATTATAATAAAATACGGTAATCTCAAAATAGTCTGACAGATATTCCAGGCAGTAACTGCTGCATGGCGCACAGCAGCTGTGGAGGAACAGGCTCGGGACTTCTCCCTCGCGTTCCAGTCCTGCCAGAAGCTTATCAAGCTCTTTCTGATAGTTTCGTTTATTCATAAATTCTCCATATCTATTCCTATAATTCCAGAAAAAGGACAGCCGGATCTTCTCCTGCTGCCCTTATCATTCTGTTTTGTTTTCTGTCAATTACAGGAAATCGCGGATGCGTTTGCTGCGAACCGGATTTCTCAGTTTTCTCAGTGCCTTAGCTTCAATCTGACGGATACGCTCTCTGGTAACGTTGAACTCTTTGCCAACCTCTTCCAGCGTTCTCGGATGTCCGTCTTCCAGACCGAAACGAAGAACGATAACCTGACGCTCACGCTCTTTTAAATCACCTAGGAGCGCATCGATGTGCTCTCTTAACATCACGGACTCTACGTTTCCTTCCGGAGTTACCGCATTGCTGTCCGCAACGAAATCGCCGAGGTTGGAATCATCCTCCTCACCGATCGGAGTCTCTAAGGAAGCAGGCTCTCTTGCGATCTGCATAATCTCCATAACCTTATCCTCAGTCATCTCCAGAGCTTCAGCCAGTTCTGTCACGGACGGCTCGTAGCCTAATTCCAGTGTCAGCTTTCTCTGCATCTTAGACATCTTGTTGATCGTCTCTACCATATGAACCGGTACACGGATCGTTCTTGCCTGATCTGCTAACGCTCTTGTTACAGACTGTCTGATCCACCAGGTAGCATATGTACTCAGCTTATAACCTTTTGTATAGTCGAATTTTTCTACACCCTTGATCAGACCCAGGTTACCTTCCTGAACCAGATCCAAGAAGCTCATGCCGCGACCTGTGTAACGCTTTGCGATACTTACAACCAGTCGCAGGTTTGCCTCGATAAGACGCTCTTTCGCATACTCATCGCCTTCGGCTTTTCTCTTTGCAAGTCTCGTCTCTTCCTCTGCGGAGAGAAGCGGGACAGTACCAATTTCCTTCAGATACATACGAACCGGATCTTCTGTTCCGATTCCTTCAAGAAGATCGATTGCCTCAAGGTCAATATCTTCTTCCATTTTGTCGCCTGAGAAATCGTCGTCAACATCATCCAGGAGCAATGAATCATCATCCACAAGCAATGTGTCATCGATTATCGTCGGTACCACAACAATATTGTTGTTTTCGAGATAACTATAAATTTCGTCCATCTGCTCCGGACCGAGATTGTCTGCAGCGAAGAAATCATTGATCTCACCTGCATCCAATGCGTTCTGTTTTGACTTTGCCAGCTCGACAAGTTTTTTAAGTTTTTCTAAAAATACTGCTTTTTCCACTTTTTCTGCCCTTTCGATTGAAGGTTGTGAAATATAAGACAGCCAAAACTGCCCCATGGTCTTTTATTATATAACATTCTACTACATTTTTCAACATTTTTATGAACGATTTTTGCAGTTTTTTCTTTCTTTATCCACTATTTTTCAATCGAAGTGTCTGTTCTTTCCCCAAACTGCTGCTCTAAGAAATCCTTATATGCAGCAAAAGCATTTGGGATCGGATAACGCTCTTTCAATTCTTCAAACTCGGCCAGAATAAAATCTTCCGGCTGTTCTCCGGCTAATCGTTTCGGAATCTCTGTGACAGGGATCCGGTAACCGTTCATATGCCATTCAACGTGGCTGAAAATATGTTTTGCATCGGGAAGCTTTTCCGGAACCACCGGTTCGTCAAAGTATTCCGCCAGCTCTTCTTCGCTTTGTTTTCCCGGGATGCTGATAAATTCATAGAGAGAAGCAAGAAGCCCCTCTGCTCCGCGTTTTCTTATGGCTATTTTTTCCCCATATTGGAGGATTAATACGGTCTTTTCTTCGATTTTCCGTTTCTTTTTCGGAGTTTTTACCGGAATTTCCCCAGTCAGTTCCTCTGCTCTGGCTGCACATACTGTATAAAACGGACAGGAGTCACAAAGAGGCGCTCCGTTTGGAATACAAACAATGGCCCCGATTTCGATCAGCGCCTGATTGAAATCTCCGGCTTCTCCCTCCTGAATGACCTCTGAAACCAGCTGCTCCATTTTTTTCTTTGTGGACTGTTTTAAAATATCATCTCTGCTTCCGCAGACTCTGGAAAGCACCCTGAGAACATTTCCGTCCACGGCCGGAGCAGGAATCTCATACGCGATCGACGCGATCGCTCCGGCTGTATAGCTTCCGATGCCCGGAAGTTCCAAAAGCGCCTCTCGAGAAGCCGGCAGTTTTCCTCCGTACTGCTCCACGATCACACCGGCTGCTTTTTTCAGATTGCGCGCACGGCTGTAATATCCGAGTCCTTCCCAGCATTTCATCAGTTCATCGTCCGGAGCCAGCGCCAGCGCTTCCACCGTCGGAAAGTGCTCCATGAAACGGAAAAAGTACGGTTTTACTGCCTCCACCCTTGTCTGCTGCAGCATGATCTCTGAAATCCAGATCCGGTATGCATCTTTATTTTCTCTCCACGGGAGATCACGCTTATGCTCCCGGTACCAGGAAAGCAGCGGGCCATAAGCGAAAGCAAGACGCTCTTTGTCTGAGAGCTTTTTGTCCTCAGCAAACAGCGTCTGTAATCCCTTATAAGGGGACGGTCTATACATATCCATATACACCTCGCACGGAAACTTCTCCGGAAATAACCTCCGTCTCGCTTCCGTCTTCTAAACGGACCATGAGTCCTCCCGCCGCATTGATTCCGGTGGAAACGCCTCTGAATTCACCTTTCGGGTCCAGAATGCATACCTCATTGCCCAGATTCACCAGTCTCTCATTATACTCTTCAATCAGACCGGACATATCCTCTGTCTTCATGAAAATCTCGTAATATTCCTCCAATGCAGCCATGATCCCTGCAATGATCTTGCTTCTTGGAATCTTTTCTCCTGACTCTTTATATAAGGATGTTGCGGTCTCGCGAATCTCCTCCGGAAATTCTGTCTGACTCACATTGATTCCGATTCCGATCAGCACGTACTTGATCTCCATCTGGTCTGTGCTCATCTCTGTCAGGATTCCGCAGATTTTTTTCTTATTTAAGACCAGGTCATTTGGCCATTTGATCAGGCTCTTCTGACCGGTCGTCTCACGGATTCCCTTTTCTGCCGCCAGCGCCATTACCAAAGTCAGCATAGACGCATTCATCGGGTTCATTTCCGGTCTCAGAAGAATCGTCATCCAGATTCCCTCACCTGCCGGAGACACCCAGCTTCTTCCTCGTCGGCCCTTTCCTCCGTCCTGCTGTTCCGCAACCACCAGAGTTCCATGGGGAGCTCCGGATTCTGCCAGGATTTTCGCCTGCGTGTTGGTGGAATCTGTCAGATCAAAATAAGTTACCTCGCGTCCGGCCCAGGTTGTATTAACCGCACTTAAAATTGCCTCGCGTGAAAGTGTGTCAAACTGATTCATTTCTACCTCCACCAGATGCTGATCGCACTAACGACCGCAAGAACAAACAGAAGCGAGCCAAAGATCATCTGACCGACTGCAGTGATCTTCTGGCGCTGATTGCGCTTGCTCCGTCTTAATTTATGATTTCCTGTTACCAGGTTCAAAATCGCCGCCAGTAAGAAAATGACCGGGAAGAAAAACATGTATTCTTCCGGATTTAAAAAAGAAACCGCCGCCAGAAGCACGATCACGATACCGATCAAAATGTGCATCGTATCGAGTGCTGCTGTGGTTCCCCTTACTTTACGCCTTTTCTCGTTTCCAGCCATCTGTTACTTCTCCTATCGTTATCTTTTCCCCTAAAATCCTGTTCACACGCGAAATAATATCATCTGCCGTGTAAATTTCCAGAACTTCCAGTCCCATCTTCTTCGCACAGAGTTCCAGGATCGCTCCGTAGAGATCTCTGTAGTCCCAGTCAGGCTCCAGCTTTAGTTTCTTCGCCAGGAACGGGAAAATCCTCTCTGTATAAGCCCGGTAACCGGACAGCTTATCCAGATCTCTTTCTTTTACATACGGTGTCAGATAATCCTGCAAAACCGCAAGTTCCGACATCATCTTGTCAAAATAATATGCCTCAGAGTAAGGCATGTCAATATAATATTTTCTTCCTTCCAGACCGTAAAGCATGCGCATGGCATCATAATAGCCAAGTTTCATGTTTCTTTGGGCTTTTTCCGCATCAAATTCCAGAATGCCGCCCAGATTTCTCCGAGGCTCGATCCGGTGGATCGCGACATCATCCGGTATATCAAACAGTTTCTCTCTGTCCACACCGATCCCGAAAATACGGATCACGATAATATCTTTATATCCTCTGTCCGTCAGAACATTGATCGGCACATTGTTGACACTTCCGCCATCCATGAAGGTCTTTCCAAACAGCTTATCATTTTTAAAGCCCGGAAAATACGAGCTGGCAAGAAGCATATCTTTTACCGTACCGTCTTCCGCCTGTCTGACATCGAAATTCACTTCTTTTACATCCGATACGGAAAATGCCGTTGCAAAAAACTCACACTCTGAATTCCGTATCTTCTCTTCATCTGCGATGGAATCGATCAGCTTTTTTAACGGATCAATGTTCAGCCCTCTGCCCTTAACAGCCCGTTTCATCTCTGCTGCCATCTCTGAAAAATCAAAGGAACGAAAATCCATTGTTTTCAGACTGTCAATGATCTTTGGGTCCACATCGAGAACATCTGCGTAACTGATATTAGACCAGATTTCCTCCGCCTTTTCCAGTTCGTCCATGCAGATCATTGCTCCGTTTAAAGCACCAACGGAAGTACCGGAAACGCCTTTGATCTTGACTCCGGCTTCGCGGAGGGCCTTCCAGGCACCGACCTGGTAGGCTCCTCTGGCTCCGCCGCCTTCAAGGACGATTCCGTACTCCCGGCTTATGTCCAGCTTAATTTTCATCTTTTGCAGCAATTTCAGTCACACATTTTACCAGACCTGCCATCGACTGGATCTCAGACGGAATGATGATCTTTGTAGCTTTTCCGTCTGCAGCCTTTGCAAAAGCCTCTAAACTCTTAATGCGGAGCACAGCTTCATCCGCACCCGCTTCTTTGATCATACGGATACCGTCTGCATTGGCCTGCTGGATCTTTAAGATTGCCTCTGCCTGACCTTCTGCCTCTTTGATCCGTTTCTCTTTTTCCGCTTCTGCGTGTAAGATCGCAGCTTCCTTATCTGCCTCCGCATCAAGAATCGCGGAACGTTTCTTACCTTCTGCAACGAGGATCGTGGATTCTCTCTCACCTTCTGCTCTGAGGATGGCCTCACGGCGTTCACGCTCTGCCTTCATCTGCTTCTCCATCGCATCCTGGATCGCTGCCGGCGGGATGATATTTTTAAGCTCCACACGGTTTACTTTAATTCCCCACGGATCTGTCGCCACATCAAGCGCAGCGCGCATCTTTGTGTTGATGGTCTCTCTGGAAGTTAATGTTTCATCAAGTTCCAGATCACCAATGATATTTCGAAGGGTTGTTGCTGTCAGGTTTTCGATCGCCATGATCGGATTTTCGACACCGTACGCGTACAGCTTCGGATCTGTGATCTGGAAGAACACAACCGTATCAATCTTCATGGTAACGTTATCTTTTGTGATAACCGGCTGCGGCGGAAAATCCACAACCTGCTCTTTTAAGAGCACACGTTTCGCAACACGGTCAATGAACGGCACTTTAAAGTGGATTCCCACACCCCATGTATCGAGATACGCACCAAGACGCTCAACAACCATCGCCTGCGCCTGCGGAACGATACGGATGCAGGATGCAAATACCATAAGTGCGATTAAAACTAGTAAAATAATTGTAATAAATGGTACCATACTATTTCTCCTCCTTTAATAGTTCTACAATCAGTTTCACACCGCGGATCTCTTTGATCAGAACGATACTTCCGGCCGGAATGACTGCTTCGTCATCTTCCGTTCTGGCCGTCCACTCCTGACCGCCGACCACAGCTGCTCCCTGCGATAACTGATTGTTAATTTCTGCTGTTACTCTGGCCTTTTTCCCGATCAATCCATCTGCATTTGTCTTTACCGTTCCCTTATTGATAAATTTTGATGCAAAAGGTCTGGTAAAGATCAGCAGGATCAAGGATACGATCAGGAAAATCACCAACTGGACTTTCACGGAAAAACCCGCATACGCTGTAAAAAATGCAGCCAGGGCTCCTCCGGCAAACCATATTGTGGTCAATGCCATGGTATTTAATTCAATTGCAACAAATACCACGATCACCACCAGCCAGCCGATCATTGTCATACTATCAACTCCTTTTACTGACGGCGTTGTCTGGCTGTCTCAAACATAAGAATGGACGCTGCAATGGCAGCATTTAAAGACTCCACATTTCCTGCCATCGGAATCTTCACCCATGTATCAGCCATCTCAGAAAGCTCATCTGTGAGACCGTTTCCTTCATTTCCGATGAGGAAACCGATATCTCCCGTATAATCTTCCTGCTCGTAATTATTCTTTCCGCCAAGATGAGCGGCAAACAGGCGGATTCCTCTCGCCTTCAGCTCCTCTGCGGTTTTGAAAATATCGTCTGTATAAAAGAACGGAACGCGAAACACAGAACCCATCGTCGAGCGGATTACTTTCGGATTGTAAATATCCACCGTATCGCAGCTCATGATCAGACCCGTGATTCCTGCTCCCTCTCCTGCTCTGAGGATCGTTCCCAGATTGCCCGGGTCCTGCAGATTTTCCAGGATCATCAGGTGAGCTTTTCCTTCCGCATTTAAAACATCGTCAATCCCATATTCGTACTGGCGTACCAGTGCCAGCACACCCTGTGGCGTCTGGGTATCGGACATGGCGGCAAACACCGGATCCGTTACCGCTTCATATTTCGGATACGCGCATAAAAACTTCTCATTGTCCGGATTCTTTAAAAAGCTTTCCGAAACATAGAGCTTTTCCGTTCTTTCTTTCGGGAGCTCGGACACCATCCGAACTCCCTCAACTACGAATAACTTTGCTTCATTTCTGGCTTTCGCCTTTTTCTTTAATTCTATGACAGTCTTCACCTGTTCGTTCTTGGTGCTGCTGATCATCTTAAACCTCCGGGCGAATGGACTCCAACTCATCCATCCAGATTCTTCTTGCTGCGTCAGACGGCATTCTCAGATCGCCTCTCGGAGATACTGCAACAGAACCAACTTTCGGACCGTCCGGAAGACAGGAACGTTTGAACTGCTGAGCGAAGAATCTTCTGTAGAATGTGTTTAACCATTTGTAAATGATATCATCGCTGTATTCACCTTTGAATGCAATCTTCGCAAGACGGAAGATCTTGGACGGACGATAACCAAATCTTAAAATATAGTACATGAAGAAGTCATGTAACTCGTACGGGCCTACTAAATCCTCTGTCTTCTGGGAAATCTGTCCCTCTGTCGGCGGAAGCAGCTCCGGGCTTACCGGTGTGTCGAGGATATCGTAAAGTACGGCTGCCAGCTCTGCGTCACCGCAGGTATCTGCATAATAGCGAACCAGATGGCGCACCAGAGTCTTCGGAACAGAAGCATTCACACCGTACATGGACATATGGTCACCATTGTAGGTTGCCCATCCAAGCGCCAGCTCAGACATATCGCCTGTACCGATTACCATACCATTGTTTTTATTTGCCAGATCCATCAGCACCTGAGTTCTCTCACGAGCCTGTGAGTTCTCATATGTGACATCATGGATATTGGAATCGTGGCCAAGATCGCGGAAATGAACATTTACCGCCTCCTTGATCACAACTTCTTTTAACTCTGCGCCCAGTTTCTTTGTAAGTACGCAGGCATTGTTATAAGTACGGTCGGTTGTACCGAAGCACGGCATTGTAACGGAGAGAATGTTTTCTCTCGGAATATTTAACATATCGAATGCTTTCGCCATTACAAGAAGCGCCAGTGTGGAATCCAGACCGCCGGAAATACCGATCACCGCATTCTTGCAGCCTGTGTGAGCCAGACGTTTCTTCAGGCCCATTGCCTGAATCGTAAGGATTTCCTCACATCGCTCGTCTCTTGTCGCCTGATCGTACGGAACGAACGGAGCCGGATCAATATAACGCTCTAAATCCAGATCTTCTTCATCAATCTCGAATTCTACAAAATCGTAATCTTCCATATTGGCTGTCATCTGGAATGTTGTCATGCGGCGGCGCTCACTGCGAAGTTTCTCCAGGTCCAGATCTGCGTAGATCACGCCATTCTGGAAGCGCTTGGAATTCGCAAGGATCGTACCGTTCTCAGCGATGATGTTGTGGCCTCCGAATACAAGATCCTGTGTGGACTCGCCTTCTCCCGCATTGGCATAAATGTAACCGCAAACCAGTCTTGCAGACTGACCGGAGATCAGGCTGTTTCTATAAAGATGTTTGCCTGTTGTCTCATCACTTGCAGAGCAGTTCACGATCACAGTCGCTCCTGCCATCGCATGGGAAATGCTCGGCGGGCTCATAACCCAGACATCTTCACAGATCTCTCCCGCGATCACGAGACCAGGTACATTAGCGCATTTAAATAAGATATTGCTGCCGAACGGAACATAGGACTCATTCCACTCTTCCTCTTCCGGAGCAACCGGACCCGGATTGAAATGTCTGAGTTCGTAGAACTCGGAGTAGTTCGGCATATTTGTCTTTGTGATAAGACCTAACAGCTCACCGTTCCAGATTGCTGCAGCAACATTGTACAGCTTTCCGTTCTTTTCCCACGGAAGGCCCACAAATGCAAGCATGTCCATGCCTTCGGTCTTTTTGATCAGTTTCTTTAACTCGTCCTTGGCTTTCTCCACCAGAACATCCTGAAGGAACAGATCGCCACAGGTATAACCTGTCAGAGCCAGTTCCGGGAATACCATCACTTTCGCGCCCTTTTCTTTTCCTTCCTCGATCATCTCCCAGATCTTTTCGGCATTGAATACCGGATCTGCAACTTTAATGTCAGGGGTAGCGGCCGCAACGCGGATAAATCCATCTTTCATAAGTGTACTCCTTTTATCATTGAAAATTTAATACATCTCTATCTCTTCTGGCTTCGGCAGCCAGTTGCCTTTCCAAATATATAACACATCCAGTAAAACTGTGCCGATCCATGTGATCGGATAACACAGCATAACCGCCTCGTAACTCGGGAAGAACGGAACGAAGAGGTTAATATAGATCATACGCAACACACACATATTTCCTACGGAAATGACCATAGAAACCATCGTCTTTCCTGCTCCGCGCATGGTTCCCATCAGAACCTGATGAATCGGAAGGATCGCATAGAACGGAATGATCAGACGCATCGCGATCGTTCCATAGCGGATTACCTCCGACTCCGTACTGAAAATGCTGATCAGCTGCGGTGCGTATGTATATAATACCACGCTGACGATGCCAACGTAGATCAGACAGATTGCAATATTCTGTCCGATTCCCTTCTTGACGCGGTCCGGCTTACGGGCACCGATATTCTGTCCCGTAAAGGTAGTCGCCGCCAGACAAAAGCTCTGCATCGGAAGCTGTGCGAAACCGTCAATTTTCAAATAAGAACCGAAACCTGCCATCGCCATTGCACCGTAGGCATTGATGTTTGCCTGCACGATCACGTTGGACAGGGAAATGATCGAATGCTGCAATCCGGTCGGAAGACCTGTAACAAGGATCATCTTTACCATCGCCGGCTTCAGACTCAGCTTTTTCAGATTCAGTTTATAAATATCATCTGTCTTAGACAGGGTTCTCAAACACAGTACCATAGAAAATGCCTGAGCGATCACAGTCGCATACGCAACACCTTCAACGCCCATTCCGCCAACCACAACGAAGAGAATATCCAGAATGATATTTGTGATCGAGGAAGCTGCCAGGAAGTACAGCGGATTCTTCGAATCTCCGACCGCACGCAAGATTCCGGCCGCCATATTGTAGGTCAGGTTAAACAGAGAGCCCGCAAAGAAAATCCGGAAATATACCACGGAATTTACCATAACATTTTCCGGGGTTCCCATCAGGCGAAGGATCATCGGAGAAAATACGATTCCGACTACGATCAAGATCACGCCTCCGATAAAGCAGAGCGCGATCGCCGTATGCACCGCATCCTGCATCTTCTTTTCATTTCTCGCTCCGTAATACTGGGAGATAATGACTCCGGCTCCGGTCGCAATTCCTAAAAACATACCAATGACCATATTGATCAGGGAGTTGGACGAGCTGACTGCTGCCAATGCATCACTGCCAATAAACTGTCCCACCACGATCGAGTCCACCGTATTGTAAAGCTGCTGCAGAAGATTTCCCAAAAGGAGCGGAATCGCAAACGCGATCAGCTGCTTCCAAATGACACCCTCTGTCATCATCGTCGTTTTCTTCTTTTGCGTTTCTGCCATCGTTTTTCCTCCCCATTTGATGTTGCATAAATGAAGTTTCCGCCACAAAGCCACTTACTATGATTATACAACGTTTTACAAAAAAAGGGAAGTTTTGTATCTATTGGTCCTATATTTTTCTCTCTTCCTATGATAAACTAAAAAACGAAAATATTCTTTGCAAATATATGGAGATTTTATTAAAATGAATGAAATTTTTATCCGTACCGCTCAGATACTCGGAGAAGACGGTTTTCAGAAATTACAGCACGCGGCTGTTGCGGTATTCGGCCTCGGCGGTGTCGGCTCCCACTGTGCAGAAGCGCTGGCACGTTCCGGTGTGGGAACGCTCTTTTTGATCGATTCCGATGTGGTTGCTCCTTCTAATATCAACCGCCAGAGCATCGCCCTCATCAGCACCATCGGGCGCAAAAAAACAGAAGTCTTAAAAGAAAAGATCGCAGACATCAATCCGGACTGTCAGGTCATTCTCTGTGACTCCTTCGTTCTTCCGGAAAACATGGAAGAAGTATTTTCTCATTTTCATGGAAAGCTGGATTATATCATCGACGCCATCGATACGGTCAGCGCAAAACTGGCTCTGGTCAGTTATGCCAAGGAGCATGAAATTCCGATCATTTCTTCCATGGGAACCGGAAACAAACTGCATCCGGAATCATTTAAAATCGCAGATATCTACAAAACCAACGTCTGTCCTCTCTGCCGTGTGATGCGGAGAGAATTAAAAAAGCGTGACATCGCACATTTGAAAGTGTTATATTCCGAGGAAATCCCGCGCACTCCCCAGACAGAGGGCGAGGAAAAATCTTCCGGCCGTCCGGCTCCTGCAAGCATTGCCTTTGTTCCGCCGGTGGCTGGGCTGATCATCGCCGGTGAAGTGATCCGAGAGATTTCTGAAGTATCGTAATTACTATCATTTTCATCCTGATAAAAGCTGAACGGCTGCATCCCCCCACAGAATGCAGCCGTTCTTTCACGTTCAAAATACCTCACATTATACAGTTCTAGAAACTGATTCCCGCTCAATTTCTAACGCTATTGTAATATACCACAATTCCAGTCTATCGTCAACGTTTTTTCTGTATATATTGCACAAAACTATAGTAACTGCTTTACCATCATTTCTATGTATGTATTTTGTATTTTCTGTACACCCTAAATGCACATCATTACTCCGTACGGAAAGGAACATGTACCATGAAAATATCCTCGGACATTCAGACCAATCTCTCCCATTTTCACACCATTCTTGATGTGGAAACAAATTTTGATATTGTTTATCACACACTGGTCATTGGCAGCCGGCAGGCTTGTCTGTATTTCATTGACGGCTTTACCAAAGATGAAGTCTTACTCAAGCTGATGCAGGGATGGGTTTCCCTAAAACCGGATGATATTCCTCCCATTGCCCACGATTTTTCAAAAAAATATGTTGCTTACGGAGAAGTCGGACTGTCTGACGATGATCAGGCAATCCTGACCCAGCTCTTTTCGGGTCTCTCCTGTCTGTTCATTGATGGATATGACAAATGCATTCTGATCGATTGTCGTACTTATCCTGCGCGCAGCGTCTCCGAACCGGACAAAGATAAAGTCCTCCGCGGCTCCAGAGACGGTTTTGTAGAAACATTAATTTTTAATACGGCCCTCATCCGCAGGCGGATCCGCGATAAAAATCTGACGGTGGAAATCGCACAGGCAGGCGAAAGCTCCCATACCGACATTGCCCTCTGCTACATGAAAGGGCGTGTGGACGAACAACTGCTGTCCTTGATCAAGGAACGGATCCAGACACTCCATGTGGATGCGCTGACGATGAACCAGGAAAGCCTCGCTGAATGTCTTTTCCCGCACAAATGGTACAATCCGTTCCCAAAATTCCGTTTTTCGGAACGTCCGGATACGGCTGCCGCCTCCATTTTAGAGGGAAACATCGTTGTGCTGGTAGATAATTCTCCGGCTGCCATGATCCTGCCCTCCTCGGTCTTTGACATCATCGAAGAAGCAGATGATTATTATTTTCCGCCGGTTACCGGAACCTATCTCAGGCTGTCCAGAATGTCCTTCTCCTTTTTGTCTCTGTACCTGACTCCCATCTGGCTTTTGTTCATGCAAAATCCGGACTGGATTCCTGAATGGCTTTCTTTCATTACGCTTTCTGACGAGCCGCATGTTCCGATCATTTTTCAGCTTCTGATCTTAGAATTTGCTATCGACGGACTGCGTCTGGCTGCCGTGAATACCCCCAGTATGCTGACCACTCCATTGTCCGTCATTGCCGGTATCGTCCTCGGTGAATATTCCGTAAAATCCGGCTGGTTCAACAGTGAGACGATGCTCTACATGGCCTTTGTAACCGTTGCCAATTACTCCCAGTCCAGTTACGAGCTTGGCTATGCGATCAAATTCATGCGCGTCATTTTGCTACTGCTGATCTCTCTCTTAAATATCTGGGGATTTATTTTAGGAACCGTCCTGGTGGTCTGTGCGATCATTTTCAACAAGACCATTGCTGGAAAAAGTTATATTTATCCTCTGATCCCCTTTTCCTGGTCCGAATGTCGAAAACGGTTTTTCCGCTGCAGACTGCCTCACAGCCGCAAGAATTCCTGATAATGCTGGACTTTCCCGGACAAATATATTATAGTCATGGTATGTGGCGCTTTCAGCGTCTTCGGACTGAATTAAAAAGGGAGAAATACTATGTTTTTAGAAAAGATTTCATGGGTACAGGCTCAGGAATATTTTGAGAAAAAAGATATCGCGATCATTCCGGTAGGAAGCACAGAAAACCACGGTTCCCAGTTATGTCTTGGCACCGACTTCCTGATTCCGAGAAAGCTCTGCGAGATGATGGATGAAAGACTGGACGTGATGGTAGTTCCGACCATTCCGTATGGTGTGGGCGACCAGCATTCCAATTTCCCGGGCACGATCACCATCGGTGCTGACGGTCTCTATGATCTGGTAACACGCATCGTCAATGAGCTTTACCGTTTTGGTATCCGCAAATTTGTTTTCCTGAACGGTCACGGCGGAAATACTCCGGTCCTTCAGAGAGTCTGTGTTGATCTGGACAATAAACACGCCCTCGGCGCCCTCCTCAACTGGTGGACGATCGCAGGCGATCTCAATCCGCAGTGGAAAGGCGGTCACGGCGGCGGCGAGGAAACAGCAGCTATGTTAGCCATCGACCCGTCCTGCGTACACATGCACTATTTCAAACATTTCGAGCCGAAAGACCTGAGCGACGAATTAAAATTTGACGGTGCTACAAACGTAAACTTTAAAGGAATTTCCATCCCGGTACCGCGTCACGTGGACCGCTGGGCAGAGTATGGCTGGTACGGTCCGGATTCTCCGCACCTTGCCACCAAACAGTGGGGCTCAAAGATGTTAGATGCAACTGCTGATTTCTGCGCAGATTTCATTGAGGCGTTTGAAAAAGTAGAGATTCCGGCAGGGATCACACCAAAATATAACTTAAATGAGGATGAGGAAGATTAATCCTCTCCATTCAGACATAAAAATCCGGCAGCCTGTTTTCAGACCGCCGGATTTTTCTATTTGATTCTCTTTATCTCATGGCTTTTTCCGCCAATCCTGCCCTCTTTTTTTTATAGGTAAGAAGGAACAGCACACAGCGGACTACATTATCGGTGCACATGCAGACACAGATCGAATACAGTCCCAGATGGAACACATGAATGCAGAGCATAATGCCCAGCACACGCACACCCCACATGGAGGTAAATGTAATATAAAGCGGAGTCTTCGTATCACCTGCACCCTGAAGCGCACCGGAAATACAGAATGCGATCATCTGAGGAATCTGGATCACTGCCAAAATCTTCAGCCAGATGCTTCCATATTCGATTACCAGCGGGTCAGGCGTGAAGATCGCCATGATCTGCGCAGAACCAAAGAACAGAACACAGGTCATGAATGCCATGACTACTGTACCCATTTTTATGGTCTTCACAAGGAAATCGTGCGCCATATCCGAACGCTTCGCACCAAGGGACTGTCCATATAACGTTGTACATGCGGTACCAAAGGCAAAGCCAGGCATAAAGCTCAGAGACTCTGCAGTTGCAGAAAGACTCTGCGCCGCAACGGCTGCTGTACCGAGTGTGGCAACCGTACTGGTTACTAAAATATGAGAGCTGCTCATTACCGCACGCTGGATCATTGCAGGAACACTCAGACGGAATGCAACCTTCAGCTCTTTCCAGTCCGGAGCAAAGCTGTCGTGAATGGAAATCTGCATCTCTGACTTTCGCACAAAACACATTACCAGCAAGATCAACGCACCGACAATCGTTGAGATTGAAGTGGAAGCCGCCGCACCTGCGACGCCCCAGCCGAGACCAGGCATCACAAACGTCATTCCAAACACGGTCATCTCTCTCGTCGGGAAGATCATCAGGAAGTTACCGACTACGTTGGCCAGATTGACCATCACATTGATCTTCATCGGAGTCTTACTGTCGCCATAGCCACGGTAAATCGCCGTCAGCACCATGGTCAGACAGCGGAAACACATGGAAACTGCAATGATCTTATTATATAATTCTGCAGAATCCAAGATCTCCGGTTCACCGCCCATCCAGATTGGGATCTGTCTTCCCAATGCAAAATAAATGACTGACAGCGGCAGACCCAGTGCAAATACCATCATGATCGCCTGACGCACCAGTGTACGCGCACGTTCCATTTCGCCTGCACCAACACTTCGTGCGATCATCGATGTAAAGCCGACACCGAGGGCCATGACCACACCATTGACCAGCATATTCGGAGACTGGCTGATGGAAACGGATGTGGTCGCAACCGCACCCATGGAACCGACCATGGCAGTATCGACTGCCTGTACCAGAGAAGTCAGCACCTGCTCCAGAAAGATCGGCCATGCAAGGATCAAAATCGTCATCCAGGGGCTTCTGCCCTCATCCACAATTGAAAAATTTTTCTTATTTGTATCACTCATGAGTTTTCTCCTTTTTGATGCTGCTAAAAATGGATTCCACTCTTTATCACTAGATTTTCAGAGACCACTGGCTCAGATCCCAAACCTTGGAAACCAGACCGTCATAGAACTCCGGCTCATGGCAGATCAGAAGCACTGCTCCCTTATACTCTTTTAATGCACGTTTTAACTCTTCCTTCGCATCCACATCCAGATGGTTGGTCGGCTCGTCCAGAAGAAGGATATTGGTCTCACGGTTCATCAGTTTGCAGAGACGAAGCTTCGCCTGCTCACCACCGGAAAGAACACGTACTAAACTTTCAATATTTTTTGTGGTCAGACCACATTTTGCAAGAGCGGAACGCACCTGATACTGTGTGTAAGACGGATACTCTTTCCAGATTTCTTCAATACAAGTATTGTTGTTGCCCGGGGCCATCTCCTGCTCAAAATAACCGATGTAAAGATAATCGCCCTGCTCCACAGAACCGGAAATGGACGGGATCAGACCTAAAATACTCTTTAAGAATGTCGTCTTACCGATACCGTTTGCACCTACAATCGCGATCTTCTCACCACGCTCCATGGCAAAATTCAGCGGTTTGGAAAGCGGCTCATCGTAACCGATCACCAGATCCTTCGTTTCAAAGATCATCTTTCCTGCTGCTCTCGCATTGAGGAAGTTGAACTCTGGCTTCGGTTTCTCCTTTGCAAGCTCGATCACTTCCATCTTATCCAGTTTCTTCTGACGGGACATCGCCATATTTCTTGTAGCAACGCGCGCCTTATTTCTCGCAACGAAATCCTGAAGCTCCGCGATCTCCTGCTGCTGACGTTTGTAAGCAGCCTCCAGCTGGCTCTTTCTCATCTCATAAACTTCCATGAACTTGTCATAGTCGCCCACATAGCGATCCAGTCTCTGGTTCTCCATATGGTAGATCAGGTTGATAACGCTGTTTAAGAACGGAATATCATGGGAGATCAGAATAAATGCATTCTCATACTCCTGCAGATATCTCTTTAACCATTCGATATGCTGCACATCCAGATAGTTGGTCGGCTCGTCCAGAAGCAGGATGTCCGGCTTCTCAAGCAGCAGTTTGCCAAGAAGCACCTTCGTTCTCTGACCGCCGGATAATTCCTCAACGTCCTTATCCAGACCGATCTCATCCAGACCGAATGCATGACCGATTTCCTCCACCTTAGAATCAATGATGTAGAAATCATGGTTCATCAGAAGATCCTGGATCGTGCCAAGCTCCTCCATCATCTCATTCATCTGATTTTCATCTGCTTCACCCATCTTGTCGCAGATCTCATTCATACGCGCTTCCATCTCAAAGAGGAAGTAGAAAGCACTCTTTAATACGTCACGGATGGTCATGCCCTTTTCCAGAGCTGTATGCTGATCCAGATAACCAACGCGGACATTCTTGGACCACTCAACTTTACCTTCATCCGGCATTAATTTATTAGTAATAATGTTCATAAATGTGGACTTACCTTCGCCGTTGGCTCCGATCAGACCGATATGCTCACCTTTTAACAGGCGGAAAGAAACGTCATGGAAAATCGCACGGTCGCCAAAACCGTGGCTCAAATGCTCGACATTTAAAATACTCATCGCAGAACTCCTTTGTTTTTCGGGGTTTCGGGCGCAAACGCCCTATTATTCATTGTACATGGTTCTAGGGGATTAGGCAAGAGAAAAGGACACAGAAATTTCAATCAAAAAAACGGTTGCCAACAACCTCAATACACTTTAAAATGATAATTAGATAAACGTCAGAAAGGAATTTCTTTTTATGAACGAGACATTAAAAACCATCAAAAACCGTTACTCCTGCCGCAGCTTTACAGGAGAAGCTCTTGAAAAAGAAAAAATAGAGGCGATCGCTCTGGCCGGTGTTCAGGCTCCGAGCGGTCTCAACCAGCAGCCGTGGAAGATCATCGTTCTGCAGAACAAGGCTGTGATCGATGAGATGAATGACACTCTGATGAAAAAGCTGTCCGAGCAGGAAGACCGTTCCGCATATGACAGAATGATGAGCAGAGGCGGCAAAGTATTTTACAACGCACCGTGCATGTACGTAATCGCACAGCTTCCGAACAAAGGAATGGATACCGGTATCGTTGCTGAAAACATGGCATTAGCTGCAAGCGCTTTAGGCCTTGGCAATGTTATCTGCGGTATGGCTGCCGTTCTCATCAACGATGAAGTTGGTGCAAAGTATAGAGAGATGCTGATTCCGGAAGGTTACGAATTCGGCGTTGCACTGTTAGTTGGTTATCCAACCGATCCGAACGGAACTCCGCACGAGCCGGATGTTTCCAAGATCATTTACGTTGATTAATCATTTTTTGATAAGAAACATAAGAAAAGGCCCACATCTGTGAGCCTTTTCTTTATTCCCTTTTCCATTTCCGATAACACCAGTCCGGAACCACCTGCAGCTTTTTAAATGCCGCATCCACCCACGGATTTCCGATCACAAAGGTTGTAATAACTGCCAGTGCAACCACAAACGCTACATTTCTGCGATACTGAGCGGTAAATACCAGATAAAATCCCCAGTATTCCATCATGTCACGCAGCAGGCGATGGAGAATATAAATTGGAAGCGTCCTCTGGCCGATCTTTGTAAGTATCGTCTTTTTCGAAGTTGTGACTGCCATGATCGCCATGATAAAGATTGTCGTACATACATAATGTACGATTCGGATCGGACCTCCCCATGCAAACAGCGCCTCGTTGGTATCGCGGTAATTCATACCGTAAACAAACCGTCTTACCTGTCCGAACATCTGCTGATTTCCAAGTACAAAAATCACTGTAAGCACAGCAGCGCAAGCCGGGAAAATCCATTTCCATTTTGTACTTCTGAATTTATCCACCTGTTCCTTCGTCAGATAATAACCTGCATAGAAAAATGGGGCGAATGCCAGCGTTCTGCACATCGCAAGATCGTCACCGAGGGATACCTGATATCCGGAAAGAATGCTGACCACAAACGTCGCAGTCATCACAACACTCGGCTTAAATTTATTTGCAAACGGAATTGACAAATACCACCACATCATCGCCAGCAGATACCAGGGAGAACCGCCCTCAAAAAAGAAGTCGACCGGCTTCATAAAGCTGGTTCCGGCTGCCAGATTTTCCGTAATATGTACCGCCATTTTAAACAAAATATACAGCCATAAAATGCGGAGAAAACGTTCCATTTTAAATTCGCCGTTTCGGTACATTCCCTTGGAAAAATAACCGGAAACCATTGCAAACATCGGCATATGGAACAGATAAATAATATAGAAGATACTCCACACCGGTCTTGTCTTGTCCATCGGAAGAATAAAGTGTCCGATGACCACCAGTAAAATCAAAATTCCCTTTAAATTATCGAAATATGAATCTCTCATGAGAAAACCCCTTCATTTACAAACTGCTTTTATTCTACATGATATTTTTCTTTTGGACAAGTCCATAGAATGAATTAGCACGTTTCAATTCGATTTGCATTTTCTTCATATCATGGTATGATGGAATCAGAACAAAAAAGGACGGTACAAAACCATGATGGATATGTTAAAAACAATTTTAGCCCAATATACAACAGAACCGTTTACCGCAGATTCCCGCTTAAACGATGACCTCGGCATCGACTCCTTTTTCATTTTACATTTCCTTTCTGAGATTGAAGACTGTTTCCATATTCAGATTGATGAAATGGAGTACGAAGACATCGTAACGGTCGGAGATGTGATCGATCGAATCCGTGAAACCAGAAAAGAGGCTCGTTAGACAGCTCCGCACTCTTGTCCTTGCATGTACATATACTATTATTACATCAATTCTTTTGAGGTAATTCTGTATGTGTAATTTTAATCCGAATACAACGAACTACTACTCTTGCAGCGGTCAGCACGTTCACGAAGTGATCGGAAGCACTGTCTTCGTTGAAGAATGCGAAGGCTGCCACAACCATCGTTTTGCAGCGATGTCCGGTGAAGCCGTGGAGGCCGAAGGAAGTCATTTTCACAATGTCAGCTTCCGCACCGATACCCACGATGATCATTATCATGAATTCTGTGGAGCTTCCACATTAGCTATCCCTGCCGGAGACGGACGGCATGTGCATTTCATAAACGGATGTACCGGTTCTGATGACGGACATGCTCATGAATTTCGGGTTGTATCCATGATCAACAATCCAACGGATCCGGCTCTTTAAAACTAAAGACAAACTAGCCCCGGCCAAATGGCCGGGGTTTTGTAATTTCTGCATGTATATCCGCACGGACTTCGCACATACTATTCCTGACAGCCTCTTCTGAGGCAATATTTTCAATAACAAGGGTGGTAATTATGAAATTAGAAGACGTTGTATGCAATTGTTTTGGTGTCACAAATGAAATGATCAAAGATGCGGTTGACTCCGGCGCAACGAATCTTGAAGAAATTCAGGCAACACTCGATGTAGGCAATGCCTGCGGCGCCTGCCTTGATGAAGTTCAGCGCAGCATTGATTATTTTGTTACTCAGAAAACTCAGATGTCGTTATAATACTTCTGCAAACTGGAGGTGATATCATGACACAGAAACCAACCAATTCTACAAGATACGGGGATTACAGCTATGGATCCAGAAATTATGGCGACGGAGATGTCCCGGAAGTGGACTATGAACCGTATCGAAATGGCAGCCGTATCGTAACTCCGGTTGATCCGTTGCCGGAGTCGTTCCGTGAACGGCGAGACGGACCTGGTGGAGATGATGGAAAATAAGAGATGGCAGGCAGCTTCGGCTGCCTGTTTTTCTTTACATATTTTCAAACGTCCTCTCATAAACTATATACAACGATTCCCCGGAGTATACATACCATGAAAAACAAAAACATAGAAACTCTCATCATTTCCATTCTGATTCCTCTCGCTGTAGGCGCTGTCTCGTCCTTGCTGAGCGGAACAATGATGAACACGAACTTCAATCAGCCATCTTTTGCTCCGCCGCCAAGTGTATTTCCCATCGTGTGGACCATTCTTTATATTCTGATGGGCATTTCCTCTTATCTCGTATATACTTCCGATTCTCCGTTCAAAACACCGGCACTTCTCGTTTATGCAATCCAGCTGGTGTTTAATTTCTTCTGGAGTATCCTCTTCTTCCGCTTTTCCCTGTATGGAATTGCGTTTTTATGGCTGCTCGCACTGATCGGACTGATTGTAATAATGGTTTATCTCTTTTTCAAAGCAAAACCTTTGGCAGCTTATCTACAGATTCCTTATCTTTTATGGTGTCTGTTTGCGGCTTATCTGAACTATGTGATTTATACGCTGAATTGATACACCGTTTACCGACACCGACATCCTTTCCAAACAAACAGGGCGTATCGAAAATGATACGCCCTTCCTGCTTAATTTCCATTATTCTTCTTTCACGAACATGCTCGCCGGTACGCCGCATAACGGACATTTCTCCGGCGGTGTCGGACCATAGTGCACATATTTGCAGACGGAACAAACCCATTTTGTCTTATTTTCCTCTGTCTCCTCTGCTGCTCTTAATTCAGCCGCAGCAAGAAGCTCGTCAGTTCCCAACAGTTCCTCGATTTCAGCCGCTACCTCTTCTGCACGTTTGATGTCGAGTTCACCCATATCCGTAATCTTCATACCGGTCAATTCGCTGAACTTCGCCAATAATGCCTGCTCCTCCGGGAACAATGTCGCAACTCTTAACTGACCTTTCACAAAAAACTTGTTAAATGTCTTTGACGGATTATTATTATAAATTTCTTCTGCAACAACCGGGAATTCCTTCTCAGAGAATAAACCTTCGCCAACCAGAATCACATTCTTATTCTTTAACTGATCTTTCACTCGGCTTAAATATAACTTCGTTAACTGAGCTGTATACGGGCCGCGGAAATTGAATACCAGGATCACATTGTCAATTTCTCTCAGATCCTCAGCCTCAAACGGAGTGTCCACATTAATACACTTGCATTCTAATCTGCCGGAAATAATCTCTGCAACTTTCTTTGCACTGCCATGAAATGTCTCATATGTAACGATCGTATTCTTCATATAACTGCCTCCCATCCCTTGTCTCTTTACATCCCTTCAATAATAGTAATGATTACTATTTATATTGTTATGATAGCATACTAAAGCAATAATTGCAACAGGTTTTGGAAGATTTTTATAAATTTTATCAAGCGTCTATGATTAAAAAAAATAGACACGTCATGGGCATTTTGCTCAAAATGACGTGTCTAACTATTTTTTTAGAAAATCAGTTGTCTAAACCTTAGAACTTACCTGCTGTAGCAGCCTCTTCAATAGCAACTGCAACTGCAACAGTCATACCAACCATCGGGTTGTTACCTGCACCGATTAAGCCCATCATCTCTACATGAGCCGGAACGGAGGAGGAACCTGCGAACTGTGCATCGGAGTGCATACGGCCCATAGTATCTGTCATACCATAGGAAGCCGGACCTGCTGCCATGTTATCCGGGTGAAGTGTACGACCTGTGCCGCCGCCGGATGCTACGGAGAAGTACTTTTTACCTTTTTCGATACATTCTTTCTTGTATGTACCTGCTACCGGATGCTGGAAACGTGTCGGGTTTGTGGAGTTACCAGTGATGGAAACGTCTACGCCCTCTTTCCACATGATAGCAACGCCTTCTGTTACGTCGTTAGCGCCGTAGCAGTTAACTTTGGAACGAAGACCCTCGGAGTAGGATTTTCTGAAGATTTCTTTTACTTCGCCTGTGTAGTAGTCCATCTCTGTCTCTACATATGTGAAGCCGTTGATTCTGGAGATGATCTGAGCTGCGTCTTTACCAAGACCGTTCAGGATAACGCGGAGCGGGTTCTTACGAACTTTGTTTGCTTTCTCTGCGATACCGATCGCACCCTCTGCTGCTGCGAAGGACTCGTGACCTGCTAAGAATGCGAAGCACTCTGTCTCTTCTTCAAGGAGCATCTTACCAAGGTTACCATGGCCAAGACCTACTTTACGCTGGTCAGCAACGGAACCCGGGATACAGAAGGACTGAAGACCCTCACCGATTGCTGCTGCTGCGTCAGCTGCTTTTCTGCAACCTTTTTTGATCGCGATCGCTGCGCCTACTGTGTAAGCCCACTTTGCGTTCTCGAAGCAGATCGGCTGAATCTTCTCTACCATGTGATATACGTCTAAGCCTGCATCTTTTGTGATCTTCTCTGCTTCTTCGATGGAAGCGATGCCATAGCTGTTTAATACTTCGTTAATCTGTTTGATACGTCTCTCGTAAGACTCAAATAATGCCATTTCTTTATTCCTCCTTATTCGTGACGCGGGTCAATAATCTTAACTGCATCTGCTACGCGGCCGTACTGACCTTTTGCCTTTTCCCATGCTGTGTTCGGGTCGTCGCCTTTTTTGATGAAGTCTGTCATCTTGCCAAGGCTT
>SVDR01000104.1 GCA_015057755.1 Lachnoclostridium sp. | reverse complement strand
GTCCTCATCGGAACCCATGGAGTCTTCCGGTCTTGTGGAAAGCTCTACATGGTACTCGAAACCAAAGAGTTTGTATACGCTGTCAATAAGACCTGCTACGCCTTTGATCTCCTCACGGATCTGCTCTCTTGTCATGAAGATATGAGCATCGTCCTGTGTAAAGCAGCGAACACGCATAAGACCGTGCATCTGACCGGATTTCTCATGACGGTGAACGATACCAAGCTCACCCATACGAAGCGGAAGGTCACGGTAGGAACGCGGCTCGTTTGCGTATGCAAGAACGCCGCCCGGACAGTTCATCGGTTTGATCGCGAAATCTTCCTCGTCAACCTTTGTTGTGTACATGTTGTCTTTATAGTGATCCCAGTGACCGGATGTCTCCCAGAGTGTTCTGTTTAACATGATCGGTGTGGAGATTTCTACATAACCAGCTTTTTTGTGGATCTCTCTCCAGTACTCTAACAGAGTGTTTTTGAGAACCATACCGTTCGGAAGGAAGAACGGAAGACCCGGGCCAGCTTCGCTCATCATGAATAAACCGAGCTCTTTACCGATCTTTCTATGGTCACGTTTTTTCGCCTCTTCCATCATTGTGATGTATGCTTCTAACTCTTCTTTCTTACCGAAAGCTGTAGCGTAGATACGTGTAAGCATCTTGTTCTTCTCAGAACCTCTCCAGTAAGCACCTGCAAGGTTTAAGAGTTTGAATGCTTTGCCAACTTCTTTTGTGCTCATTACGTGCGGGCCTGCACAGAGATCAACGAAGTCGCCCTGTTTGTAGAAGCTGATAACAGAATCTTCCGGAAGGTCCTGAATAAGCTCTACTTTGTACGGCTCCTCTTTCTCTTTCATGAAAGCGATCGCCTCTTCTCTCGGAAGCTCGAAACGCTCAAGCGGAAGAGCCTCTTTGATAATCTTCTTCATCTCAGCTTCGATCTTCGGAAGATCTTCTGCAGAGATCTGCTCCGCAAAATCGATATCGTAGTAGAAACCGTCAGCGATGGACGGACCGATCGCAAGCTTTGCTGTCGGCCATAATCTCTGAACTGCCTGAGCCATAACGTGGCTTGCTGTGTGACGAAGTGCAGCAAGACCTGCAGCATCTTTTGCTGTTAAAATATTTAACTCGCAGTCAGCGTCAACAACTGTTCTTAAATCAACAACTTCACCGTTTACTTCAGCAACACATGCCATTCTTGCAAGACCTTCGCTGATATCTTTTGCAATATCAATGATCGCCATTGCCTGTGCGTACTCTTTTACAGAGCCGTCTTTTAATGTGATTTTCATAATAGCATTCTCCTTTTTGTTTTTGCTTCCAACATGAAAAAAGCCCCTAGATACACTTTTACCGTATATCTAGGGACGAATAATCTTTTCGCGGTTCCACCCTGATTGCACGAAATCAATTGCATAATCATCATACAATGCTTTCGCACCACTTCATTTACGATTATAACGGAATCACCGGACCCGATTAAGGGCCACTCCAGGGCGGTCTTCAACTGCGCTCCTGTAGGATACTCTCAGCAGCCGTATCCCTCTCTGGACATTACACACAATCTACTCTTCCTGTCAACGTGTTGGATTTTTTCACTTGTGTTCAAGTATAACACTTGAACAAATTTTGTCAAGTGTATTTTTTACAGTACAGACACAATTATAGAACCATCTGTCGCTTAATGCATTTCTTTTACCACTACATGTTGCGGTTCATGGTGAGAATGATGCGGATGATGCGGATGGTGATTCAGATGCATCAGCTCTGTCTTTGCAGTCGCGTGAGCAAATTTCTGGCTTGTATAGAGTCCGAAATATCCGGAAAGTGCGAAGCTGATGGCTACTGCTACTGCAAAATACGGCATACCTTCAAATCCAAACAGCTCAAAACCAAGGAACAGAGTGGCTGTCGGACAGTTGGTCGCACCTACGAATAATGCCAGCATACCGCATGCAGCCATAAGAGACGGTTCAAATCCCACGATGTTTCCGAATGCAGATCCCAGTGTGGCACCAATTGCAAGGGTCGGCACGATCTCACCGCCTTTGAATCCGCCTCCAAGGGCCACAGCTGTAAAGAGCATCTTAAGAATAAATGCCTCATAGCGGCTCTCACCGTGGATCGCCTGCTCCACAAGATTGAATCCGGCTCCGCAATAATCACGGCCAAAGATCCACGTCAGAACAATAAAAATCGCAGACGCAGCAAATACCCTCACATAAAGATTATGGAACTTTTCGTGATATATATGATGTGCCTTGTGAATGACTTCGCAGAAAACAATACTTATAACAGCTCCCAGAAGACCAATTACGATCGGAAAACCAAATGTTTCCAGTGTAAATTCCGGAATATTTAAAATGGTGAAAGTCTCCGCATGAAGTCCAAGCATATGAGATACCTCTGCACCGATAAATGCCGCAAATACACACGGAATAAATGCTGCGTAATAGGCAACACCAATAACTGCTACTTCCATACCAAACATGGCCGCAGCCAGCGGAGTACCGAAAATAGCGCCAAAACAGCCGCTCATACCGCACATGATCAGAATCTTTTTATCTTTATCATGTAGCTTAAAGCCGTCACCCACCAGATTGGCAATGCTTGCTCCGATCTGGAGCGCAGCACCCTCTTTTCCGGCAGAAGCACCGACAAAATGACTGAGAATTGTCGAAATAAAAATTGTAGGAAGCAGCGTAAAGTTAACTTTTTCCGATCCATGAATGGACTCCAGGATCAGATTCGTTCCTTTATTTCCCACCTGTTTTAATACTTTATGTACGATCACGATCAGAGCACCGGAAACCGGCATCAGATATAACATAAAGTCATGTTCACTAAAGAACACCTGCGCATAATGGACACCATGTCCAAAAGCAGAACCCACAAGACCGCAGAGAATCCCCATAATTCCCGAAATAATGGTCCAGCGGAAAAAGAATTGAATATTTTTATGTAACGCTGTCTGTGCTTTTACTCGCTCCATAGACAGTCTCCCCCCTATTGTACCCCGCCGAGTTTCATAACTTGACGTTAATATACACTCGGTTTAAAAACAGGGAGCCAACCGTGATTGGCTCCCCTGTAAATTACCTCTGCAATAAAATCAGTCTGCACAGTCTTTACTGACTATGACCTTTGATATTACATATAGATATTGGATGTTTTCTCTAATTTCGGGCAGAAACCTTCTTTTTCAAGAGCTTCGATGATCTGCTCTTTGTGCTCTGTACCGAATGCCTCGAGAGTACATACAACCTGAACGCCTGCAGCACGGTTTACGTTTGCAAATACGTTGTGGTCAAGCTTGATGATGTTTGCCTGGTTCTGGCCAAGAAGAGCTGTAAGAGCAGCCAGTTTACCCGGTTTATCCTGTACCATAACGGATACTGTGAAGATTCTGTCTCTCTGGATAAGACCATTGAGAACTACGTTAGCCATTACAAGAACGTCCATGTTACCGCCGGAGATAACGGATACAACCTTCTTGCCCTTGCAGTCTAAGTGGCTTAAAGCTGCGATTGTAAGAAGACCGGAGTTCTCTGCGATGATCTTGTGGTTCTCAGCAAGCTCTAAGAAGCACTGTGCAAGCTCGGAGTCTTCAACTAAGATGATATCATCGATGTTCTCTTTGATGTACGGTAATAATTTGTCACCAAGAGTCTGTACAGCTGTACCGTCAGCGATTGTGTTGATCGGGGAAACTGTTACAACATGACCAGCCTCTAAAGCAGCGTTTAAGCAAGCTGCGCCAGCCGGCTCAACAGCAATTACTTTTACGTTCGGATTGAGCATCTTTGCATATGTAGAGATACCTGTGCAAAGTCCGCCGCCGCCTACCGGAACGAGGATGTAGTCTGCATCCGGAAGCTCATCTAAAATCTCTTTTGCGATGGAGCCCTGACCTGTAGCAACGCGAAGATCGTTGAACGGATGAACTAATGTGTAGCCGTTCTCTTCAGCAAGCTTGTAAGCATGAGCCATAGCCTGGTCAAATACATCACCGTGAAGAACTACGTTAGCGCCAAGTTTCTTTGTGCGGTTCACTTTGATTAACGGAGTTGTAACCGGCATAACGATTGTAGCCGGGATACCAGCAAGTTTTGCAGCATAAGCAACACCCTGAGCGTGGTTGCCAGCGGATGCTGTTACAAGACCTTTCTGTTTGTCTTCCTCAGAAAGCTGGCTGATTGTGTAGTAAGCGCCACGTACTTTGTAAGCGCCTGTACGCTGTAAGTTCTCCGGTTTAATATAAACTTCGTTACCTGTCTTCTCTGTGAAGAATTCGGAGTAAAGTAATTTTGTCTCCTGTGTAACTTCTTTGACGATAGCTGCAGCCTCATCAAAATTCTGACGTGCAAGTTCTTTCATTTCCATAACATCATTCTCCTTTTCCTTTG
>SVDR01000103.1 GCA_015057755.1 Lachnoclostridium sp. | reverse complement strand
CAAATCTGTTGAAGAAGTTGTTTGCTAATTAGGAGGATAGAAAAATGGCAGAGAAATTATTAATCACATTAGTAAAATCCCCGATTGGTGCTGTTCCGAAGCAGAGAGCAACTGTTGAAGCACTTGGCTTAAAGAAATTACACAAAACAGTTGAAATGCCGGATAACGGTGCTGTAAGAGGCATGATCCAGAGTGTTAGACACCTGGTTAAAGTTGAAGAAATCTAATAACTGATAGAAAGTAAGGAGGTGCAGAGATGAACTTATCCAATTTACATCCTGCTGAAGGTTCCAAGCATAGCGATAATTTCAGAAGAGGCCGCGGCCACGCTTCTGGTAATGGTAAGACAGCTGGTTATGGCCACAAGGGTCAGAAAGCACGTTCTGGTGCTACAAGACCGGGCTTCGAAGGTGGTCAGATGCCGTTATATAGACGTCTCCCGAAGAGAGGCTTCAAGAACATGAACCGTGTTGAAATGATCGGTGTTAATGTTTCCGCTCTTGAGAGATTCGAGAACGATTCCACAGTATGCATCAACTGCTTAGTTGAGGCTGGTATCGTAAAAAGCGCGCAGGATACAGTTAAGATCCTTGGTAACGGTGAGTTAACAAAGAAACTTAACGTAAAAGCTAACGCATTCAGTGAGTCTGCAAAGGCTAAGATTGAAGCATTAGGCGGTACCTGCGAGGTGATCTAATATGTTAAAAGCTTTACAGAGAGCTTTAAAGGTTGAAGAAGTCCGTAAGAGACTTCTTTATACCTTTTTAATGCTCGTGTTAATTCGGTTTGGTTCCAACCTTCCGATTCCGGGCGTTGACTCAGCATATCTGGCAGGTTTTTTTGAGGCACTTGATGCTTCTGGTATGGGCTTTGTGAACGCCATCACAGGTGGTTCTTTCGCGTCCATGTCCCTGTTTGCACTGAGTGTAAGCCCGTATATCACATCTTCCATCATTATGCAGTTGTTGACAATTGCTATCCCGAAACTGGAGGAAATGCAGAAAGAGGGAGAAGATGGTAGAAAGAAGATTAATGAGTACACTCGTTATTTAACTGTTGTTCTTGCAGTAATCGAGTCTACTGCCATGTCCGTAGGTCTTGGCGGTCAGGGTCTGATCCTTCCGGAGCACAGAAATTTCTGGGGATACTTGACAGTAGTGGCTGCTATGACAGCCGGTACAGCGCTTCTGATGTGGATTGGTGAGAAGATTACAGAAAAAGGTCTTGGAAACGGTGTTTCCATCATCATCATGCTGAATGTAGTTTCCGGTCTCCCGCAGGACTTCATGTCCCTGTACCAGAGATTTATGTCCGGAAAGTCTGTTGCAGTCGCAGCAGTTGCAGCGATCATCATCATCGCAATCGTTGTAGCAGTAGTAGTCTTTGTACTCATCTTAAATGGTGCGGTACGCCGCATTCCGGTACAGTACAGTAAGAAAATGCAGGGTCGCAGAATGATTGGCGGTCAGTCCAGCCACATTCCGCTTAAGGTTAACACAGCTGGTGTTATCCCGGTAATCTTTGCATCCTCTATTATGTCTATGCCGTCAATGATCGCACAGTTCTTTACAATCGATTATTCTACAATCGGTGGTAAGATTATCATGGCGTTAAATTCAGGCAACTGGTTTAGACCGGAAGCTCCGCTCTACTCCGTTGGTCTGATCGTTTATATCGTATTAATCGTACTGTTCGCATATTTCTATACGTCCATTACGTTTAACCCGATGGAAGTTGCTAATAATATGAAGAAAGCAGGCGGATTTATTCCGGGCATCCGTCCGGGTAAGCCAACATCCGATTATCTTGACGATGTATTAAATTACATTGTATTTATCGGTGCTTGTGGTCTTATCATTGTCTGCCTTGTACCGATCATTGCATCCGGTCTCTTCAATGTAGGCAGCCTTTCCTTCGGAGGAACATCCTTAATTATCGTAGCAGGTGTAGTCCTCGAGACGATTAAGCAGGTAGAGTCCATGATGCTTGTAAGAAATTACAAGGGATTCTTAAATGACTAAGATGGAATAATAACTGTGCAGCAATTAGCAGTTATATAAAAATAAGAAACGATGACAACAGTATCGTAATATATCCGAAACGGGCGGAATCTGATTTCGCCCGTTTTTTCGGATAACTGTGTCTTTTTGGCTCATGAAGCCCATGGAGGTTATCTCATGAAGATTATTATGTTAGGTGCACCAGGTGCCGGAAAAGGAACACAGGCGGCTATGATCATGGAAAAATATGGTCTTCCGCACATTTCTACAGGGGATATTTTTAGAGCAAACATTAAAGCAGGTACTGAGTTGGGAAATAAAGCAAAAGCTTATATGGATAAGGGCCAGTTGGTTCCGGACTCTTTAACGATCGATCTTGTTATGGATCGCATCAGTCAGCCGGATTGTGATGGGGGTTACATTCTGGACGGCTTCCCGCGTACGATTCCTCAGGCTGTGAGCTTGACAAAAGCATTAAGAGACAGAGGCGAGACTCTGGATTATGCGATCAACGTTCATGTGCCGGATGAAAGAATTGTTTCTCGTATGTCTGGTAGAAGGGCATGTTCAGGCTGTGGTCATACCTACCACATGGTCTTTGCTCCGCCGAAGGAAGAAGGCATCTGTGACAAGTGTGGTTCTGAACTGTTTTTAAGAGACGATGATAAGCCGGCGACGGTAAAGAAACGTCTCGCGGTTTATCACAACCAGACACAGCCGCTGATCGAGTACTATGGTAAGCAGAGAATCCTGCGCACAGTTGACGGTACGAAAGATATGGAAGATGTATTCCAGGATATCATCAATATTTTAGGAGCATAAAAACATGGCAGTAACGATTAAATCGCCGAGAGAAATTGAACTTATGAGAAAGGCCGGAGAAATTCTGGCAGCAACTCATGAGGAGTTACGCAAAGCAATCAAGCCGGGCATGTCTACACTGGATATTGACCGTCTTGGTGAGAAGATCATCCGCAGCTATGGCTGCATTCCTTCCTTTAAGAATTACAATGGCTATCCGGCCTCCATCTGTGTCTCCGTCAATGACGAAGTCGTACATGGAATTCCGAACCGCCACAGAATCTTAAATGAAGGCGATATTGTAAGCCTCGATGCAGGCGTTATTTATCAGGGCTACCATTCCGACGCAGCCAGAACATGGGCCATCGGAGAGGTAACACCGGAAGCGAAACAACTGATGGAGGTAACGAAGCAGAGCTTCTTCGAAGGAATCAAGTTTGCAAAGCCGGGTTATCACCTCAATGACATTTCAACGGCGATTCAGTCCTATGCCGAGAGCTTTGGCTACGGTGTGGTACGTGACCTGGTTGGTCACGGAATCGGAACCCATCTCCACGAAGATCCGGAGGTGCCGAACTTCGCAATGAAGAGAAAGGGCATCCTGCTTCGTCCGGGCATGACACTGGCGATCGAGCCGATGATCAATGAGGGCGGTCCGGAAGTGGTTTGGATGGACGATGACTGGACAGTTGTGACAGAAGACGGCTCCCTGTCTGCTCACTATGAGAATACAGTCCTGATCACAGAAGGAGAGCCGGAAATCCTTACCTTATATAAAGGGGATGCTGAATAAGCATAAATAAGGAGGAATTCCATGGAACTGAAATCAGGCTGGCAGGCCAGAGTACTGGCAGGAAATGACAGAGGAAAGACTTACGTCATAAAAGAAGACTGCGGAGAATATGCTTTCCTGATCCGAGAGGACGGGAAAGTGCTCCGAAAAAATAAGAAGCATATCCAAGTGATAAAGAGAACAAGACAGTAGTACAAAGATCGTACAGGAGGTAATGAGAAGTATGTCTAAGGCTGATGTAATCGAAATCGAAGGCGTTGTAGTTGAAAAACTTCCGAACGCAATGTTCCAGGTAGAATTAGAGAACGGTCACAAAGTTCTTGCAACAATCAGCGGAAAGCTCCGCATGAACTATATTAGAATCCTTCCGGGCGATAAGGTAACACTGGAGATGTCTCCGTATGACTTATCCAAGGGCCGTATCATCTGGAGAGATAAGTAAAATCGATTGCGATTTTACGCTACTCGAACGAAGCGCAGCGGAGTTTGAGTTTCTCGTATCACAGTGAAGCAAAACCCTAGAGGTGTTGTGAAAAATACTGGGAAAGTACAAGAAAAAATACAAAAAATTAGTGAAAAAACTACTTGATTTTTATGTATAAGGGTGGTATAATGCTCAAGCGAACTTTGTTGGAACGCTTGTATTATGCCCGTTAAGGGTGTCTATATACAGGTATTGGCAACCCGTAATGCTGTTTTCCAAAAGAAAAACCGGGCTTAGGTGTGTAAACCGGAAGGATGGAGGGAAGCAGACTACGAAGGAAAGGAGATATTACTGTGAAAGTAAGATCATCAGTAAAACCGATTTGCGAAAAGTGCAAGATTATTAAGAGAAAAGGCAGCATCAGAGTAATCTGTGAAAATCCGAAGCACAAA
>SVDR01000018.1 GCA_015057755.1 Lachnoclostridium sp. | reverse complement strand
CCGGTTTCATTTTCCACTGCTGCCAGCATCACTCCGCCCGGCTTCAGATAATCTGCCGCTTCTCGGAGCAAGCCCTCCGCTTCCTCTTTTTTGCATTCCATCAGGAAACCGCCCAAAACAATGTAGTCGAACGGCTGGAACATAACTGCTTTCACATCTGTCTCCGCACCGGCTTTCGGCTTGTATACTTTAAACAGTTCTGCATTTCTTCCGCCTATACCGATGGCAGCATTTCCATCGGATTCTGCTTTCAGCTTTGCAAGCTCCTCTTTCTTCCACTGCACCTGGTCGCGCAGATCGCCGCGCACATAGATCACGTTGGCACGCTCGCCGTGGCGCAGGCGGTTTACCTCCAGATTTTCATCTCTCGGATCCAAAACCACCACTTCCCCTGCGCGCTCCGCCAGGATTCCTGTAAAGGAACCGTAGTCGGAACCAATCTGCAAAATGCGGGAATCCGGCTCAAATTCCACCCACTCAAAGAGATTTGCTCTTAACGGAGAAAACGCATAAAGGCACTGCGGGCAGTTTTCGCCCGCAAGTGCCGCATTGGTATCATGATCATACTTTTTCAGTAAATCCAGAATATCGTAACTAAAATCGTTCATATTGTTCTCCTGCGCTACGCTCTCGTCAGAGTTGTCTCGACCTCTGACTCCATATCGTAAACGCCAACGGTATTTTTATTGGAAATCACGGTAATATTGGCCACATTATACAGTCTGTGGTACACCACATGTTCCTCTCCCTCAAAACCGGTACAGCTCATGGACAGCAGATATTCGCCGCCCTGCAGTGTCATCTTCTGGGTGAAAGAAACATCGTACACGTCGCCCGGTCCCACCGGCTTCACGTCTGCACCTTCATACATGGTGTTGGTTCCGGAAAGATCGGTACCTTTTTTATCACGGATCGTGTAAGTAAAGATCGGATTCTGAAGCTTCGTATTAAAACGAATCCGCTCCTTGATCGTAAACATCTCGCCCTTGATCAGAAGGTTCGTCAGATTTCCACGGGCATCAAAGAGGCCCAGGTCGAAAATCTCCGCACGTCCGTCTCCGTACTCGGTTCGGTCAGTATTGATGGTGATCTTATCCTTCATGAGACCTCCGTCTGCACCGGTATGAGCAGCCGCTGCCTCCTTGCTGGACAGGACCTTCTTTTCGGATCCTTCGATCTCCATTCCACCAGAAAAATCATTTTCCAGTTCTTCACGGAGAGAATCCATCTGATTTGCCAGAATCTTCTTATATAAATCCACCATTCTGCCCGGTTCACCCTCAGCAATGAACTCACCCTTATTTAACAGAACGACTTTATCACAGTATTTGATGATACTACCCATATCGTGAGTAACCATCAGGATCGTGGTACCGTTCTGGCGGATTTCCTCCATGCGGCGGTAACATTTCGCCTGGAAGAATACGTCACCAACAGAAAGTGCCTCATCGACGATCAGAATCTCAGGCTCTACGTTGATGGCCAATGCGAACGCCAGACGCACGAACATACCGCTGGAATATGTTTTCACCGGCTGATATACGAAATCTCCGATGTCCGCAAAATCCAGAATATCCTGAAGTTTTTCGTCCATCTCCTTTTTCGTAAAGCCCATCATGGTACCGTTCATGTAAATATTTTCAATTCCGGTGTAGTCCATGTTGAAGCCGGCACCCAGTTCCAGCAGCGCGGAAATCTTTCCGTCCACGTTCACTTCGCCTGTGGTCGGTGTGAGAACGCCTGTGATAATTTTGAGAATCGTCGATTTACCGGAGCCGTTGGTTCCGATAATGCCCACCGTCTGGCCCTTTTCCACATGGAAGCTGAGGCCATTGAGCGCATAGAAGTCCTTATGGTAGCTTTTATGCTTCGGGTGGAGCGACTCTTTCAAGCGATCGATCGGTTTCTCATAAAGTCTATATACTTTTGTTACATCTCTTACTTCAATTGCATTTACGGACATTCGTCCCTCCTACAAAACATCAGAAAAATGCGGACGCAGGCGCTTAAACACCTTCAGTCCCACCAGCATGATCACGATGGTCACACTCCAGAAATAAAGTCCCAGAGTCGGACGCATCCAGAAACCATCGCCGGTCAGCATGCTGTCTCGATAACCGGCTGCGATATAATAAAACGGATTCAGTTTCAGAATCATCGGAGCCATGGTCAGACCACGTTCCACAAATAAATTTTCGCTGTACATGATCGGGGTCAGCCACATGCCAAACTGCAGGCAGATGCTGACGATCTGCGCCATGTCCTTAAAGAAAATCTGGATCGCACTGGTAAAATAAGAAATTGCCAGCGCCAGCATGGACGCTGCAAACGCATAATAAATTACCTGCAGCCAGGAAATTTTCGGCGCTTCTCCGCTGATCAGGAACACTACAAACATGATCACCACGAAAAATGCATGAACAAACAGACAGGAGATCAGTTTAATGATCGGTAACATTTCCACCTTAAATACAACTTTCTTTACCAGATAGTTGTATTCCTGCAAACATCCCGTTCCGCAGTTTAATGCCTCGGCAAAGAAAAACCACGGTGCGATACCCGGAACCAGCCACTGCACATAAGAAGCGTTCGGAACCGGCGGTGCACTCTTAAAGCCGATCGGTCCGAAGATCAGCCAGTAGATCAGCACCGTTACGATCGGCTGGACAAACATCCAGACGATACCGAAATAAGAGCCCACAAACCGCTTTCTAAAATCGGCTTTCGCCAGGTCCCACATCAGGCGGCGGTTCTTCACCAGCTCTTTGAAAAGAGAAATCACATAATTCACGCTATATAAACCCTCTTATTTCTCAAATTTGAAAATCTCATCAAACTTGCCCCATTTTGTATCTTTCTCAGAAAGGAGCACTTCCATATCCTCTGTGATCGGCCACTGTACACCGATGGTCTCGTCATTCCAGAGAAGACCGCCCTCATCACCCGGATGATAGAAGTCTGTGCACTTGTAAGCAAACTCAGCCTCATCAGAGAGAACTAAGAAACCATGTGCAAAACCTTCCGGAATGTAGAACTGCTTTTTGTTCTCAGCTGTCAGTTCCACACCGTACCACTTGCCGTATGTCTCGGAGTTTGTTCTCAGGTCAACTGCAACATCAAATACAGAACCGCGGATCGCACGAACCAGCTTGCCCTGCGGATACTGCTTCTGGAAATGAAGGCCTCTTAAAACGCCCTTCACAGACATGGACTGGTTGTCCTGAACAAACACCATATCCAGACCGGCTTCCTTCATATCATTCTGGTTGTAAGTCTCTACAAAATAACCACGCGCATCCTTAAATACAGTCGGTTCGATCACATAAAGACCCTCGATCACCTTTCCATCTACCTCACAGGCCGTAACTGTAATTTTTCCCATAAAATAACCTCTTTTCTTATATATCTCTTCTTGTTCAAACTTTACCCTTTTATATGTTAGAAATTTGCGAGATGTCTGTCAATAGTTCTGTATCCTTTTCCTACAGACCTTATAAATCCGCCGGTACTTAGGTGCTGTTCTTTAGCACCTTAGTACCGCTGCGCATTTATCAGAGCGAAAGCGTGTCTGTCAGGAAATCGATACAGAACTATCGGCAGACACACATAAATTTCTAAGATATCATCATACCACTACAACCTCAAACTGACAATACTAAACAATCTCAGCACCACATAGCAGTCCATCGCGCACATCATGAACACCAGCGCCTCATCGCTGCCCACGGTCCGTACGACTTTATCGCTCTTCATGCACAGGAACACAAACGGGATCACAGGAAGCAGATATCTTCCCTGCACACCCTCGACCACCGGAGAACTGAGCGGTGTCCACGCGATCAGCATAGCGCCCATCAGTCCGAGAAGGCAGCCAAATGCCAAGATGCAGATCCACGCCTTCTGCCAGCCCTTCATATACAGAGCCTCGCCCGCATTGCGAAGACTGAGAAGCACCAGACAAACCGCCATACCAAGAATTACCGCAAACGGAACGGAAAGCACCGGGTCCAGATTGCCCAGCATACTTCCAAACAGCTGCAGCGTCCACTCATCGCCCAAATGCACCAGCGAATCATACATAACTCTTGCAAATCCCATCGGATTGTGAAGGATCCAGCTGAAACTGTAGGTAGTTTCCCCTGCCCATTCCACATACGTGTCTGTGGAAACGGCATAATTGGTGATCGTTGCCCGGTTCACAAGAATCATCGCCACACCAAACGCTGCCAGCACAGCCGCCGCTGAAATCGTCCAGTTCTTCCAGTTCCCGAATTTCTTTACCGGAATCAGCAGAGCAAATCCCATCATTACCGCATAAACCATCTTGCACGGACCAAACATCGCTGCCAGTACAGCCAGCAGCAAAATGTCCTTCCATGACACCTCCGGCTTTGCATAAGCCAGATGCAGACAATAGCTTCCGAAGAAAAAGCACATGCCCATCAAAAACGTATCATACGAATACGAAGCCGCCAGATGCAGCGCCATCGGAAGTACCGACCCCCCAAAAAGCACCATTTTACCAAAAGGAAGTACCTTCACAGCTCCATATACCATTGCCGCATAAAACAGCAGATTCATAAACCGTCCCATGAAGGCCAGAACAATGCAGTTTACACCCAGCAGCCTTGCCAGTGTGATTCCGATGGCAGGCGCCAGATAAGAAACCGGAGTCGTATGGTTCTGTCCGTTGACCGAGGAAACCATCACTTTCTGTTCATCCGCAGCAAACAGCGGTGCAGCATGATCCATGATCTTCTGCCACGTATCCTCTGTCAGCGTCCGACCGAGGGAGGTTCTCGCCTCGTCTCCGTCGACCAGCTCTACATTCTGCAAAAATTCATCCTCTTTTCTCATAAGGACAAATCCATATTCGTCCGTCCGCTCCATGCCGAGCATCTGATTGGAGATCGCATACGCACTGGAAAAATGCGCGATCTCATCCGGAGCCGAAAGCGGAGGCAAGACAACTAAATACATGCAGCCGAGGAACAGCACCGCAAAAGCAGCACAAATCTCTGTCGGAATTTTTCTTCCTACGAGAATAGTACCTTTTACCTTTCCCGGAATGCTCGGGATCAGAAAACCGGCACCAAACAAAGCGAGAAAGACTCCCACAGCCACAAACAATCCTATATACATATCACAAAGCCAGAAATCCCCCGATGCAGCTGCACCGCGTCTGGTTTCCAGAAAATGCCAGCCGCCAAGCAATGCGACCAGCAGGACCGAGATCACCGGTCCCGAAATTTTTATTTTCTGCTTCATGTTTCTTCCTTCTTCTCATTGCGAAGATTTTCATCGATCGCGATCCGTACCACCAGGTCCTTCAGCTTCGATTCCAACTGCGAAATCTTCATGGACATCTGGAACATTCGCACGATCAATACAAAAATAATAAACAGGAAAATGAAATTGGACGGACTCTGGGTTCCCACCAGATCCGACATCTTAAATACGATCTGCGGAAATACGCTGAACACGATCAGCATAAAGGAAAAACCGATCCAAAACAGAGATTCTTCGATCATCATCTTTTCTTTTCTGATTTTCCGCATGATCAAAAGTGTTGTCAGCACAGAGGCTGCGATCAACACTCCACGAAGTAACATTGACATCTTTGACCTCCTATGAACCGCTGCGTGTTCTAAAGTTCTGGATCAGCAAAATAGAAACCATCATCTGAGTCATATATTTCGCCGCGCGGATCGGAGTCAGATAGCTGGTTCCGCTGATACGCTCATCCATGATAACCGGAACTTCCGCCACCTTCGCGCCCTGCTTGACCAGATACGAAACCGTATCCGGTTCCGGACCGTAATTCAGTCCCATGGCAAACTCACGGATCATTTTACGGCTGAACATACGCATTCCGGAAGTCGGATCTTTGATATCCGCTCCGGTTGTCAGACGAATGGCAATCTCCAGAAGATTGCTGCCAAGCATACGCATCGTCATTGGTTTCTTTTCATTGATAAAACGAGAACCGATCACAATATCATAGCCCTCATCCAGCTTCTTTTTCATGTCACCGACGAAATCCGGTCTGTGCTGACCGTCTCCGTCCAGCTGAATGGCACATTCATACCCTTTTTTGTAAGCATATCGGATTCCGGCCTGAAATGCACCTGCAAGTCCCAGATTTACCGGAAGATCCAGAACGTTATATCCGCGATTTCTGCAGATTTCTCCGGTCTTGTCCTTGGAACCGTCATTTACGACCACGTAATCATACTGCGGGAAATTCTGTATCAGATGATCCACAACACGTTCAATATTCTCTTCTTCATTGTAAGCAGGAATAATAATCAAAACATCTGACATTTCCGGATCATCCTTTCCAGTAATTTTTATTCATGGTACACCTTGCGATCACAAAGCGCGGCAATTGTTTATAGCGCTTGCCCGCCAGATATCCCATATACTTGCAGCCGCTCAGATAGACCAGCTTCGGAACCAGATGAAGCTTTCCGTGTCTCACCAGATATTCCGCAGTCTTTTTTACCAGTTTCACGCCTTCGCCCTCCGAGCGGATTCCTCCAAACACCTCCGGATGGTCCGCCTGGGAAACGCCAAGATCAAAGTTTCTGCAAAACTGCTGCACGCCTGTATAATTGTGAGAATGGATCACACGGGCGTCTGCCGCATAGGCAACCCCATATCCGTTTTGAATCAGTTTGGCAGCAAATATCATATCTTCATTAAAAATTGTTTTCTTCGTAAAACCGCCAAGTTCCACATAACGTCCGCGTTTGTATGCTGCGCACACGTTGGAGCAAAAATACGTTTTAATCCCCAGATCCGGAAGATCGGCTGAAGTTTTTACGCGGCTCTCCTCCGGGTAGTTGAAGCTTCTCGTATAGCGCTCAATGATATGACAGTCTTTTTCCGGAAGCTGTCTCGCATAAGCGGCTCCGATGGATTCGTCCGCTGTCAGCGCTGCTGTCAGCTTCCCGATCAGATGCTTATCTGCAGGCATTGCATCATGAGTCATGCACACACAAATATCCGCATCCGACTCCATGATTCCCGCATGTCTTGTCGCACCATGGTCAAATTCTTCCTTTGTCACATGGAACACCGACAGATTTTCCGGAAGACTTCCCTCCGGGAGCGCCTGATACCACTTCTCCCAAAGGTCCTTTTCTGTATTCATAATGATAAAACGGTTTACCGGCTGCTCCTGCTTTGCCAGACGGCGCAGCATTTCCAGAAATCTTTCCCCCGGACGGTAAACAGGGATGATCACATCTACCTTCATTTCACCACTCCTGCTCAATCGTAATTCTCGTAAGCCTTCTTATAATAGTGCATCAAAATTTTTACCATCCACTCCGGCCACATTTTCCGGAACATGGCAATTTCGTCACCGCTGCGGCGGTTGTCCTCGATGCAGGCTTTCGTGGTCGCACCATCATGGACACGATATGCGATCAATGGTTTCTCGGAACAAATGAAACGTCCCGGTCTCAAAGCCAGCTCATAGAGATTGTCCCAATCCAGTGCAAACTGCATGTCTGAATGAAACATCTCGTCGCCAATAAAATCATGGTTGTACGTACAGCTTGGACAGCAGATCGAATTGCCAAACATCAGCGGCAATTGTTTCACCCAGGTCCGGTCCGCCAGACCGCGAAACCGTAACGGAATGCGCAGAATCTTTTTCACCAGACGAACCACATCGAAACAGACCGTTCTCGTGGTTCCCGGATAAACTTTTCCGTCGGAAAGCACGCCTTCCTCCGTTTTCATTACCACATAATCCGAACAGAACACCGTCATATCCGGATACTGTTCGCAGGCTTTCAGCAATTCTTCCGTGTAATGCGGATGATATTTATCATCCTGATGTGCGATCGTCACAAGACTGTGGTCTGCACCTGCCAGATGCCAGCCAAATAACCAGTCTTCTTTCAGACTGCTCGCTCCCTCCCGCACAAACACCGGAATCCGGTACTTCTCTGCCAGTTTTTCAATATACTCCGACGGTGTGGATGTTACCAGATACACATCCGACTTTACCGTCTGCTTCCGCAAGGAGCGCATGCAAAACTCCAGATACGGACTCTCCTTATATGCACAGATCACAAATGCGTGGGTTCTGCCCATGAACACTCCTCACTTTCTGTCATTCTTTTGCCCCGCCCATCTTGCGAAGCACACCCCAACATACAAAAGCTCCAAACAATACCATCAGTGCAGCTGTCAGGATCACATATGCCAGCGCTCCGCCTAAGATTCCGCCCCATTCAACGAACGGATTGGAGATCAGCACTGCCATCACACCAACTACACCATACACGCCAAAAATGTATTTCTGCATTTTCATGATGACCATTGCATAATAGAACAGGCTCATAAACGCATTGAGCGCTCCGCCTAAAATGATCAGCACAAACGCCGGACGACAGTCTGCCAGTGCGTAACTGATGTTGGAATACAATAAACTTAACACCGGAATTCCAAGGAACCACGCACAGCCAAGTGCCAGAACCGTCAGCGCAGAGATCACGCCTGCCAGAATTCCAATGGATCTTACAAATCGTTTTCTGTCATTCAGCTCCCAGGAAAGAGACATTTTCGTAAGGAACGGTCGAATGACAAATCCTGCCACCAGATTGATCACACTGGTCGGCATAAAAATGGCTCCGAATACCGCCATATCTCCGTCCGTCATACATGCTTCGATGGCATATTTTGACGCAGAGAAAATATAAAAATCGATCACAACGGAGAAAAACAGCAGCGTATTGTCTTTCAGCAGCTTCACTCGTTTTCCGGAACGGATCGTCCAGTCTACGGTCGGAAGTTCGCGGATCACCAGCACATCGCATACCAAAAATCCTGCGATCTGCGCTACAACGGCTGCTCCGCTGGCAATCATCAGCCGGTCAGTCATTCCCAGAACCGTCAAGAATACTCCGACGGACAGGATCGTACGGAATGCATTAGATTTTCCTGTCAGATACAGTCTTCCGTTTCTCTGGAATTCTGCCTCATAAGCATCTGCCAGACCGTCGATCACCTTATATGCTACCAGATATATCACGGACATAGCTTTCTCAAAGGAATAACCATTGACTGCAACAAACGCCATTCCCACCAGAAGCGCCGCCGCGCACGTAAACCAGCGAAGTCCCAGATATTCACCAAAGGTATACTGATTTCCCGTGTCTGTGATATGGAACGGGCGGATTCCGAAATACGCAATGGTAAACATGTGCTGACCAAGGGTGGAAAATGCGAATGTAAAAACGCCTCCTGCATCCTCGCCGGCGATCTGAACCACGGCGATCGACAGGATCATGGACGCAAACGCATACAGAAAGCTTCCGATCATGTTCCAGACAATATTCTGTTTTTCCAGATTTCCATCATCTTTTCCGATGATCAGACGCGCTGCTTGATTCATGCCCCAAATTCTTTCTCCACACACTGGAACGCGGACTCGATTACCTTATCCATGTCATAATATTTGTACTCAGCCAGACGGCCACCGAAGATCACATGCTCCTCAGCCGCTGCCAGCTCTGCATATTTCTTGTATAATTCCTGGTTTCTCTCATCGTTAACCGGGTAGTACGGCTCCATGCCCTCTGTCCACTCGCACGGATATTCCTTGGAAATAACCGTCTTCGGCTGTGTACCGAACTCAAAATGTTTATGCTCAATGATACGGGTGTACGGAGTCTCGCGGTCTGTATAGTTGATAACCGCGTTACCCTGATAGTTATCTGTATCCAGCACCTCATTTTCAAAACGAACCGTACGGTACTGCAGTTTGCCGAAGCGGTAATCAAAATAACTGTCGATGGTGCCTGTGTAGACAACCTTCTCCGCCATCGCATCATACTCCGCTTTATTGTCCAGATAATCTGTATTCAGACGCACTTCGCATCCCTCAAATAATTTCTCCACGATCTTATTGTAACCGCCGATCGGAATACCCTGATACAGATCGTTGAAATAGTTGTTGTCGTAAGTGTAGCGAACCGGAAGTCGCTTGATGATAAACGCCGGAAGATCCTTACAGTCTCTTCCCCACTGTTTCTCTGTGTAGCCCTTTACCAGTTTCTGGTAAATGTGTGTTCCAACCAGACTGATCGCCTGCTCTTCCAGATTCTTAGGCTCGCCTTTGATGATCTTTCTCTGCTCGCTGATGATCTGTTTTGCCTCCTCCGGAGTGGAAATCTTCCACATCTTGCTGAAGGTGTTCATGTTGAACGGCATATTGTACATCTCGCCCTTGTAGTTTGCAACCGGACTGTTTGTGTAGCGGTTGAACTCTACAAGATCATTCACAAAGTTCCAGACTTTTTTGTTGCTGGTGTGGAAAATGTGAGCACCGTATTTGTGTACATTGATGCCTTCCACTTCCTCACAGGCAATATTTCCGCCGATATGGTCTCTCTTTTCGAGAACCAGACAGGATTTTCCCTCTTTCTTGGCAAAGTAAGCAAATACACCGGCAAACAGACCGCTGCCTACCAGCAGATAATCGTATTTTTTCATGATATCCTTCCTTTCTATTTGGAAAAACTCAAAATAATTTCGCAAATTTCATCCACCGTCTCCACCGGCAGGTCTGCAAACAGCGGAAGTGTCAACACCTGACGGGAAATCCTCGCCGCCACCGGAGTGTCAGCCTCGCTGAACTGTCCGCGATAACACTCGTAGCTGTTCACGCATGGATAGAAATACTTTCTTGCATGAATATTGTACTTGGCAAGCTCCGCAAAAATCGTATCACGGTCCGCCGCATATCCGTCAAATACCACAGGCATATACGCATAGTTGGATTTCACGCGCGGATTTTCCTCGCAAAGCCGGATTCCCGGAGCGCCTGCCAAACGTTCCCGATAACGCTCCACAAGAACCTTTCTCTTTGCGATCTCCCCGTCCAGATGACGCAGATTACAGAGACCCATAGCAGCCTGAAATTCATTCATCTTGCCGTTGGAGCCCACGTATTCTACACTTTCATATCCGGTAATGCCAAAGTTCTTCAACTGATACAGCAGATCCTTTAATTCCGGATCTCTGAATGCAATGATTCCGCCCTCAATGCTGTGGAATACCTTGGTCGCATGGAGACTAAACATGGAAATGTCGCCAAAATTCGCAACACCCACTCCGTCATACGTTTCACAGAAGGTATGCGCCGCATCATAGATCACTTTCAGATTATGACGGTCCGCAATCTCCTGAATCTTTTCCACATCACAAATATTTCCGTAAACATGGACCGGAGCAATCGCACAAGTCTTCTCCGTGATCAGACTCTCGATCTTGTCCGCATCCATCGTATAATCTTTCTCATTGATATCACAGAATACCGGAGTCAGTCCGTTCCGCACAATAGCGTGCGTCGTAGACGCGAAGGTAAACGGTGTTGTGATCACTTCGCCCTCCAGCTTCAGTGCCTGAATTCCAAGCTCCAGCGCCAGATGACCGTTCACAAACAGCTCCAGCCGGTCCGCTTTCAAATACTCCGCAAGACAGGCTTTGAATTCCTCGTGATAACTTCCCATATTGGTCAGCCATGCACTTTCCCAGATCGGCTTCAGCATCTCCACGTATTCGTCCAGAGGCGGTAAGGATGAGCGCGTCACCAATACCGGCTTCTCATGTCTTTTGATCTCCATCTTTATCACCCCGTCACAAACTCTGTATATCGTCTTGCAACATACTGCTCCCGGATCTCGCCTTCCGGCTCCAGTCCGATTCCTTTAAAGCAGTTTAAATGGTTTCGCACCATATCATATCCTGCCACAGCCGAAAATGCCAGTCCACCGGAAAATCTCGGATTGCATTCCAGAAATCTCCACTTGCCCGGACCATTCTGCTCCGCAGGTTCAGCCTCTTCTACAAATTCAAAATTCACACATCCACAGATATTCAGCGCCTTCGCGATCGCCCTGCACTGCTTTTCTAAATGCTCATTTTTAAACACATATACGGAAGTTCCGGCTCCGTTCAGTGTACGAAGCAGTTCCCTTCTCGGAATGCAGACACATTCTTCCGTCTCCGGATTTCGCACCACATCCACGGTAATGATCGGTCCGGAGATCTTTGGCTGCACGATGTAATGAGCTGCGTCTTCCTTACACAGTTCAGCGACCGCCTTCATTTCCTTCACATTCTTTACCATGTGAAGCCCCTGACTGCTGCGGCCGTCGATCGGTTTGATCACCAGCGGATAGTTTGCTTTCTCTGCAAACTCCGGATCGGAAACCACTTCTGACAGCAGTCTGCCCGGGATCGTATCACAGATTTCCAATGGTGCCAGATAATTCTCCAGCACTTTTTTATCGCGAATGATATCTAACATCTTACGTTCCGACATACAAACAACTGCACCGGTATCTTCCGCCGCAGTCGTCCATCCTCGGAACAGGTCAATCTCCACATCGGTCAGCGGCATGATAAATGCCACATCCTCTTCCTTACAGACCATTTTGACAAATTCCTCGTACGCCGGTCTGTCTGTCGCATACGGGGCTCTATAAAATACATCTGCGATTGTAGAATTTGCTACCCATTCAGCCGGATAAATATCACATCCGACCACCCGGTAACCATCTTTTTTCAGGGACTCGATCACAGTCACCGCTGAAAAAGATCCAATCGCAGTTACAAGAATCGTCTCTCCCATCGACTATCTCGCCTCCTCACGTTTCCCGCCTGTCATCGCGCGCACGCCATCCAGACAGAACCGGAAACTCTCCAATCGAAATACTCCGGCCAGCACAGCATACACCGCCACACCAACCAAAATCTGAACCATCAGTCGTACAAGCACCGGAAGGAACACCAGCCATTTTCCTGTCATCATCACAGCCGCACACATCGCTGCCGACAGCAGCGCCGGAGGCATCACATCCCTCCACTGGTCGAAAATGCTGTAATCCAGCAGTTTTTTATTGGGCGCAGCATTGACGAAGGTACACAGGAAATCCTGGAATGCCTTGATCGACACCATCACATAAACATTAAATTGCATACCGACGAGCAGAGCAACCACACTCAGTCCCTTTTTCACCACTTCCAGCTTCAGGAAAATATCGCTTCTTCCCACTGCATTAATGGCCTGCAGGTTTGTGATGTGGATCGGCCAGAAACAGTACGTAATGCATGTGATCCGCAGAAACGGAACACATACCAGCCATTGTTCACCAAGAAGCACCAGCACCAGAGTATCTGCCACTGCAAATAATCCCAGAAGCATCGGAAGCACCACAAAAGAGCTCAGCTGAATGGCTCTGCGGACCATACTCCGCACTTCTTTCATATCGTCCTGCTTCGCAGAAAATGCAGGAAGCAGAACTGCCTGGATCGCTGCACCGAGATTGGTCGCGATCAGTTTCGGGAACTGCTCACCACGGTTATAGCTTCCAAGCAGCTCCTCATTGTAAATCTTTCCTATTAATAAACCGTACAGGTTGTTAAAAACCGTATCCAAAAGAGACGCACACAGCAGTTTCCAGCCAAATGCAAACAAAGTGCGCAGCTTTTCAAAACTGAACAGCTTCTCCGGTTTCCAGGAAACGGTAAAGAAAAGGACTGTCATCAATACAAAATAGTAGATGATCTGCTGCCCCACCATGGCCCAGACACCAAAACCTGCCATGGCCATTCCGATGCTGACCGCACCGGAGATCAAAGAGGCTGCCAGTGTAGAAAGGAACAGTCCCTTAAATTCCAGATTTCTGGACACATACGCAGTCTGAACGGAAATGACCGCACCCGGAAAGAGCACGACCGCCAGAACACGTACGATCGCTTTTAGCTCTGCGATCTCATAGAACGCAGCAATATACGGAGCCGCCAGATAAAGGATCGCATACAGCACGACCGAAAGTACCAGTTCAAAATAACAAACAGAAGAAAAATCTGCCGCATCCGCCTGTTTCTTCTGCACCAGTGCTGTACTGAATCCGCTCTGAACGAACACATTGGCAATGGTGATGAAGATCATAATGATTCCCACCACGCCATATTCCGCCGGTGTCAGGAGTCTTGCCAACAGGATCGCTACCACGAACTGCACCGCCTGCGCGCCGCCGTTCTCCAGAAGCTTCCAGAAGAGTCCCTTCGCCACTTTATGTTTCATTTCTTTTTCTGTCACAAAGTTCTCCTATTTCCTGAATCGATGGTAGGAATCCTGCATCCACTGATAAATGCCCGGAAATGTTGCCTCAAAGCGGATAAAAAATCTGGTCCTGAAGTTCAGTTCCTTATAGAATTTCCGGTTCTTTTTGTCCAGTACCACATCGTAGTGCTTGGTATTGACCTGTGTTAAAAAATACAGCCTTCTCCATGCACGCACCACTGTCTCGTGGAACCGCCTTCCAGAAAATTCGTCGTATCCCTGATACACCTTCTTCATCGCCCGTGCATAATCCTGCTGCTTTTTCTCATAATTGCCCTGCTTCATCAGCGTGGTCCAGGATGCTGCGCCGCCAAGACGGTATACACACATCGGTTCATCCATATAATAGCCGTAGCCCATATTCGCCGCCAGAAGCTGCAGCGGAATATCTGCGATCGGAGCATTGTTATAAAAATCCGGAAGCTCCTTTACCATCTCCGTGCGGAACATCAGCGACGCTGTTGCATAGCCGGACGTCTTGTCTATGATCTCCTCCGGAGTTACGATCCGCTCCTTTGTATAAGGGCGCATCATCCGCTCCGTTACCGCACTGCCCTGCACTTCCACCTTGGCGCTGTGAAATGCCAGCGCACAATCCGGATGGGCTTCCAGATAATCCACCTGACGCTGGAGCTTGTTTTCATCGATCCAATAATCGTCTCCCTCGCACATGGCAATATATTTGCTGCCGTTTTTTACCGCACGCGGGAAATTCCATGTTCCGGAAACATTGGTAAGCCCAAGGGAATACTGATTCACCGTCTGCAGGATCGGTTTGATCAGATCCGGATATCGTTCCTGATACTCGCGAATGATCTCCGCAGTCTTATCTGTGGACGCGTCATCATGGATCAGGACTTCATATTTAAAATTGGTCTTCTGATTTACAAATCCTTCCAGCGCATCACGGATGTACGATTCCTGATTGTATGTGATACAACAGATGCTGACTAACACGTTTTTTCCCATTTGCTTCCTCTTTTTCCATCGTTTTATACCTGTCATTTTACACTATCCGCCATAAATTGTAAATCTTATATAGTATTTTTCCCCATCTCGTGGTAAACTATAAAGACGAAATGAAATCAAAAACAAGGAGGAAAGCCTATGCGCAGACTGAAAAAAGCCGGCCTGACTCTGCTTATATCCAGTATTTTATTAAGCACCAGCGTTCTGCATGCGTTCGCTGATCAGACGGCATCATCCCCTGTTATTACAGATGTTATTCCTGTTGAGACTTCTGCGTCTTCCACGGAAGGTACGTTTGAATTTCAAGAATCTTTAGGACCGGGACAATTTGCCCGCCCGACAGAACCGGCAATTTCTCCGGGAGATCCGATTCCGGAAACAGAATCCTGGGAGATCGCAACAGAATCTACCGAAGCTGCCGCACAGCCGGAGATCGCTGCTCCGAATGCCCCGGTTGTTCCGGAAGAGACCGTACAGGAAACCACACCGCCTCTGATGGATGAAACAGGTCCGTTGAGCGTTCCGAAACGCGTTCCGCGTCTGCAGACACAGATTCTGTTAAGAGATGCCCTGCAGTGGTCTTCCCCGTTTGTCAATGACCAGCCGATCACTGCCAATGACAATACATTTTCTTCCATCTCTACATATTTAGAGGGAATCCACGGCGATCTTTTATACCGTACATATTCCACAACAGGCGGATGGACCAACTGGGCGATGAATGGTCAGCAGACCGAATTAAAAGAAGGCTGGCCACTGATCGAAGCGATCCAGTTCCGTTTCTCCGGAGCAGTCGCAGACCAGTATGATATTTACTATACCGCCTCTCTCAGCAACGGTACTTACACAAGCTGGGCGAAAAACGGTATGACCTGCGGCGCTATGAACCAGGGAATCGCGATGACCGGTTTCCGCCTTGTATTCGTAGAAAAGGGAATAGACCCGCAGTATGATCTGTCCAGACCGGTATTTGCAGCACATGCAGACGGCGTTCAGTATGTAGACGGCGTGCTCCGTTACATCCACGGCGGAGACGGTTCCAACTACACCGGCTGGGGCTGGGTCGGCGATGACCGCTACTACTTCAGAGATTCCTACCCGGTAACCGGATGGCAGTATATCGACGGATATAAATATTACTTTGGTGAGGACGGCAAGATGTGGTCCGATGTGGAACCATTGATCGGTACAGCAGGACCATTCATGATTCGCATTAACAAAGAAATGAACTGTCTCACTGTTTATGCACAGGATGGTGCCAACGGATTTATTATTCCTGTGAAGTCCTTCCTGGTTTCTACCGGTGATGACACTCCGCTCGGCACATTCAGGACTCCGGCAAAGTATCGTTGGAGACTGATGATCAATGACGTTTGGACTCAGTACGCAACTCGCCTTGGCTCCGGACTTTCCATCTTGATGCACTCCATCATCTATGATGCTCCGGATCCGTACACTGTATGGGCAAGTACTTACAACAATCTCGGTATCGCCCGTTCCGCCGGATGTATCCGCCTGACAACGGCAGACAGTAAGTGGATTTACGACTACTGTCCGGTCGGAACTACCGTTGAAGTTTACGAAAACCCGATTCCGGGACCGTTCAACCGTCCGACCATCGATTATGAGATTCCGTTCGAACAGAGATGGGACCCGACAGACCCGAATCTGACTCAGGAAGGAATCGCAGCTTCCAGACAGGCAATTCTGGCAGCTCACGGAGTCCAGTAAATGACAAATGGCAGGAGAACCAGCTTTGATCTCCTGCCATTTTTATTGTTTTACAAATAAATCTGACTGATAATAGTATTTATTTCACTATGTAAACGCTCAGCATTCTCATAATCTGCGTTACGCTCACAGGAAATCACTTTTTCAACCATTCCATTGATCTTTTCCATCACCTCATCATCAGGTTCTCTATATGGCAATTGTTTTATATAATTTGACGAATTGTTAGCTGTTGGATTTAACGCATGAATCAAATCATTTATAACTTCCGAATTCATTAACGCTAATAAATAGTAAAGCTTCGATTTATCCTTGGGAAAAATTCCAACAATTGACTGATCAAAAACCTGATCGGACATTAAAAATGCTCGTATCTGACTTGATTTTACCATAGGAATACCGATGCCGGTTTTAAAATAAAAAGCTGAATTCTGAAATCTGGACTTTTTATTTTTATTGTAAAATTCAACGGTAGACTTATCCCAACGAACAAACCATTCCTCTCTCTGTCTTACATAACGTCTTTTAGCCGCACTCTTAATATATGGTACATAACATTCTTCGACATCTGGAAATCCATAAATAGAAGTACAAGAAACCACCATGTGGGGATCTACCACCTCATACTTTTTGGCACCTTTCACATCTTTATCTGCCGCCCTGATAAATCGCAAATTATCCCCCGTATAAAATCCGGTAACAACATCCGCAACATCACCAAGTTTTTGCACAGAATTAAATAGGAGATCAGAAGTCTTCGCTTCTGCCAATATTATTCTACAATGTTCATTCTCAAAAAGATCCCTTTGTTTAAAACTAAAAATCTGCAAATGCTCCGGATATTCTTTTTCATTTTCCGTTAACAATCTAAATTCATCAGGCGAATGAAACCCTTGAACCACTCGAAATGTATTCTCTAAAGCGCTCTCTTTCTCACTTCTCTCAAGAGTAATAATTGAAAGATTCGAATACCCAAAATTAACTCCTGGAAAGAACTTGGAAGGAAAAATCAGAATTTCATCAATCTTAGTATTTGCAAAAATTAGTTTTCTCAACCGTGAATGCATATTTAGAAACAAATATGTATCCGGAATAATAAAAGAAAGTCTACCTCCCATTTTTAGAACAGAAAGACACCGCAGCAGAAACAATGAATATGTCTCTTTCACATAATGTCCAACAAATTTTTTCTTGAGAATTTCTCTTTTTTCATAATCCTGCCATGCACCATAAGGTGGATTACCAATAACTTTTGTATAATGACCTCCCAAGGAACTGAATATGTCTAACTGTTCATCAAATAATGTATCTGTTTGTTTTAACCATAATTGAGAGATGCTGTATAAATCCAGTTGTTCATCAAGCAGAGCGTCTGTTTCTCTAACAACGACAGCAACATTATGCTCATATTTCTTTTTTAAGATAGTAATCGCATCTTTGTTTATATCTAACGCATCAATTTGTATCTTTTTCTTTGTATCTAATACTTCATCAATAAAAATCCCCTCACCTGCAGATGGCTCAAGAATAATATCATTGTCAATAATCCCTAACTTTGAAACCATGTAAGCAGTAATATCTTTTGAGTTAGTGTAATACGAACAAAACCTATCTCTCATTTACCATCCTCCTTAATGACCACGGCCTTAAGTGTTGTCTTAAGTTTTTCTTTTGAAAACTTTATCATGAGAATATTACCATGTCAAGTACTTCAAAAGTCCATTTTGCTCCAAATGCAATTTCAGCTCTATACTTATGTCATTTATCCAATCCACATTTTCATCAAGCCATTTACGCATATCAAATCCAGTAAATTTTTTCATTGCATCGTATCCGTCATCAGCACAATAGACTTCCCAATACGGGGAATTTTTAAGTGTTTGCAAATAATGATTATTTTCATCCTCGGCCTGTCTTACGAAAAGAACTGTTTTCTCTTTTTCTCCCAGTAAATTGTAAATACTTGCAACCAGAAGTAACCGATTGGTATTTCCTTTCTCGTTTGAACTAAATCCACTTTTGAAATCACAATTATAATGGACTCCATTCTGCTCAAAATGCAAATCCAATCCAAGTTTGATTCCCCCACTGTCAACCATTGTCCAGGGAATCTCATAATACAGTTTCAACTCCTCTTTAATCTTCTCAGATAGATCCAAGCTTTCAATAAATTCTGTGACTTCCTTCTTAATATGTGCTTGTACATTATCAAACAACGGCGGTTCGATTAATGTAAGTTCCTTAATTGAATAAACAAATGCCAGCTTGCAAAATGGCTCCCATAATTCTCCAATACGACGTGCAAATGCCATGTATTCATATTTCCAAACCTTATTGCGGTATTCAAGCATAACAATATAAGACGCATAGGTTAAAAGCAAAATCTCATGCAATAACTTCTGATTGTCCCATTGTTCATACTTGGCAACAATATTAACGCTAGCAATCTCATTTTCTCTATGTTCTTTGATGCGTTTATTAATTTCACTCGCTTTATCATTTGCAGATTTCTCCACTTCAGAAAGTTCCCTCAATATGGAATCCCCCATCATCCTAAAAGTAGAAATCCATTCCGCTTTCGTTTTTCTCACAGCACTATCTCCTCTCTAGAAAGCAGTATTTATCAAACGCTATTTTACTAGCTTCCCGGCCACCATGATCTCCAGCATGATCCCTGCAAACCACACTTTTGCGATGGTCTCCTTTACCGGACAGATTCCAAGGTAATGCTTCATATAGTACAATACACTTGCATTTCTCAGTTTCTGGCGCTCCATCTGTCCTTTGAAAGACTTGCTGATGGATACCGAATGTTCATGTCGATACTTTTGATCCAGAACCAGCAGAGACTTATATCCCTTCGCCTTCATCCGGCTCGCCAGCACTGTTTCTTCCTGGTACAAAAAGATCCCTTCATCGTATCCGCCGGCTTCCATAAACTTCTTTCCATCCACCATCAGCATGGAACCATGGACCGCGTCCACGTATACGGCTTTCTTTCCTTCAAAATATTTCTCCGGATAATTCAGCCATTTCTTAAACAAACGTCTGCTGATCGGACCCATGGCAAGCAGCTCGCCCCAGAAACCGTGAACTTTCCAGCCGTTTTTCATCTCTCCAAAGGTCTGGTCTTCCATCAAGGCTGTCGCCACCGCCAGCTCCGGATGCCGGCCAAGGATTCCTGCCAGACGTTTCACACACGTTTCCGAAAACTTCACATCCGGATTGGCGATCAGCACATAGTCCGCACCATTATTTTCCACCGCATAACGCACTCCGAGATTGTTTCCGGCTCCGTATCCGCCGTTTTTCTCAGCACAGAGCAAGTCCACATGATCATACCGGTCCTTCAATTCCTGCAATCTTTCCCAGGAATCATCCGTCGAAGCATTGTCCACAATGACAATCCGTTCCAGCGCCTGATATCCACCGATCTCACTCACCAGCTCCAGCACCGTGGCTGCATCATTATAATTCAATATCACACAATTTATCTTCACGTTCCATTCTCCCCCATCACACCAGCCGGTGATCTCCGTCCGGACGCGGAATCGTCACGCACTGAGCAAGTGTCTGCAGCTTCGAACTTTTATAAAATCGGTTTTTTAAAATATTCCGAAGCCGTCCCATTGGTGACTGATAGCGAAGTGCCAGATATGCACGCAGCACAGCCTTCTGTTCTTCGCTCATCTGCTCCCGGTACATGGAACCGAATGCATGAGCCTGAGCCTCCATGTTCCGGTAATTTTCCTCTACCTGCGCAGACCGTTCCAGTCGTTCCGCCACGTCCGTCACACTTCCGGTCGCCTTCGCGCCCAGCGTGTTCTGTCCATGCTGGCGGTATAGATAAAGCGGTTCTTTTACATGAGAAATCGTTCCGAAACAAGAAGCTGCCAGCGCGATCCACCAGTCATGCATAAAACATGCCTGCGGACGTTCCTTCAGAAGCTCTGCCAGCGCACGGTTCATCATGACTGCTCCGCCAGTCACGGAATTTTCCACTAAAAGTTCCGCAAAACCGGTTCGGTCCGGATCGCATTTCTGATACTTGAAAAAGCTCGGATGAATCACTTTCAGATTCGCATCCACCACTTCCATATCCGAATGTACCAGGATCGGATATTCTGTTCCATGCTGCGCTTCCAGCCGTTTCATCTCAGCCATCAGCACATTTACTTTATCCGGCTTCCATACATCGTCCTGATCGCTGAGCATGTAATAGTCTGCTTTTCCTGTCTGTGACAGCAGCCAGAAAAAATTACCTGCCGCTGCCGGAATCCCATCTGCCAGGTCCTTCGCCTTTCGCTCCGGACTCCGATGACTCAGCATCACACGGTCCGGATACGCAGCCGAATATCGCGCCAGAATCTCGCGCGTCCGATCGGTCGAACCATCATCCGACACAAGAACTTCCAGTTCTTCTTCATTGCCTTTCTGGTTCAAAATGGAATCCATCTGTTCCTCAATATACGCTTCTCCGTTCCACGCTGCCAGCAGTACCGTAATCATTTCTTTTCCTCCGCCTGCTTCTTCCGGCTCATAACCGCCTTCATACCAAACTTCTTACTGATATACCAGCGAATCTCCGGACAGACCGCTGTCGCATAGTCCATCGCATGGTAAACCAGCATATAAATTTCTTTTCCCTTTTCTTTCGGTGTGCCCGCCCACGGGGTCTTCGCCAGATATTTCTCATAGGCGAGTCGGTAGTGGTTCAGATTTCCCCGGATCCACGGACGTTCATCTCCCATATAATGAATGATGATCGGGTGCTGTTTCGCCTTTTTAAACTCTTCTTTGGACACCGCCCGGTAGGACGGCGCATGCTCCACTAAAGTTTTATAAGAAAAATAACGGTAATTCGGGAAAAAGTTGCAGACCGGCATCAGCGTATGGATGCGTCCCTTTAATGCTCCATTTAACAGATCCTGATCGCTGGCAAACAGAGCTCCGCCTTTTTCCTTCAAAAACTGCATCAGCTTTTCCTGAATCCGTTCTTCTCTCCATCGCTTCAGGTCCACCAGAAGAACGCCTGAATTATAATATCCGTCCTCTTTTTCCAGTCCGATGGACTCCTTTACCGCCTCATAAATGGTCGGCTCCATGACTGCTCCCAAAATCGCCCCGCCAAGCGGCTCTTTCCACATCTTTTCAAGCGGACGGACGATAACCGTATCACAATCCAGATACAGCACACGTTCTACATATTCCGGAAGCATTTCTCCCATAAACAGACGGCCCATGATGCTGATGTCATATCCGCCTGTATCCACATCAAAATCAAATTTTTGCCGAATATCGCCCAGCTCCAAAATCACCAGCTCGCGGTTAAATGTATCCGCGATCGTCTGCAGCTTTCCGATATTTTCTTCCGACAGTCCCAGAGACAGCACATAAACCGTGATCGTCTCTGCTCCACGATTCTTATCAAACAAGGAATTCATGGAGGTTCCGAGATGTCTCGCAAACCCGTCATTGGACGCATATAAAATATTCAAACCCGGATTCCCCCTTGTCTCTATTTCTTACGTTTCAGTCTGTCTTTCAGCGTATCCAAAGCATTGACCGCTATCATTAGACCGCATCCGACCATAATAAACACATCTGCCAGATTGAATACAACCTTTTTCAGTGCTTTCCACTGCACGCAAATGTAATCCACCACATAACCTTTCGTCAGACGGTCGATCAGATTGCTGGCGCCGCCGGCCAGAACAAACGTCAGCGCGATCTTTTCCATCCATCTGCCCCGGACACTCATCAGATATGCCCAGATTCCCGCAATTCCGGAAGTCAGACAGACCGGAACCAGTTCCACCAGCCTTGAACCACGAAGAACACCAAAAGAAAAACCGTCATTGTGATTCTTATACAGCATGATCATTCCCTTGGAGCCCTCCAGCTCCCTCGGAAAATCTTCGTCCTTCTGACTGTCGATCCGGTTTTTCAAAGCCAGATCTGCCATTGTCATGGTTGTTCCCAATGTCAAAAATCCAAACATATCCTGTCTCCTTCCTCACTGCTGCCAAAACATTCTGTTTCTCTAATCTTACACTATTTTACAGGCTTCGTCCATCTCTTTGTCTTGTGTCCTTTCGGCCGTCATATCATATAGTATAAACAACATCCATTTGGAGTATGACTATGCCATGTTATCCCAATTCTGCTTCTGAAGATTACGCTGACTTCATAACCAGATACGATGTGCGCCCGGCAGAATTTCTTGCCCGCGCAGGTACGGACTGCGTTGATTTTATTAATTACCAGTTCGCCGTCGTCCACCTTCCACAAGCACTGGCACAAGAGCTGACAATATCCACAGCCACCTATTCTGCCATCCCCAAACTTTACGCACTTCTGGATCAATCCGGTCTGGATGCAGCCGGAATCCTCTCCGCCCGGAGACTTCCGCCATTATCGGAGCGCGGACGCGGAGTTATGATCGGCTTCATCGACACGGGAATTGATTATCAGAACCCCTTATTTCAAAACAATGACGGTACGACGCGGATACTGGGAATCTGGGATCAGACGTTGGGAAATAACTCTCCTTCCGAATCCAATTTCTCTTCCATTTTCCCAGTCAGCTACGGAACACAGTATACAAAAGAACAGATTGACGCTGCGCTCCGCTCTGAAAATCCACTTGAACTGGTCCCGTCCACCGACACCAACGGTCACGGAACCATGGCAGCCTCCATCGCAGCCGGAGGAGAAGCAGCAGACGGGAGCTTTTCGGGTGCTGCGCCGGATTGTTACATCGGAGTCGTCAAACTGAAGCCTGCCAAACAATATCTGCGCGATTTCTTTCTTATTAAAGAAGACGCAGATGCCTATCAGGAGAATGATATCATGCTGGGCGTCAGCTATCTGTTTGCACTCGCCAGACAATACAACACCCCCCTCGTTGTCTGCCTGGCAGTCGGAACCAACATGGGAAGCCACACGGGAACCTCTAACCTTAGTCTATTCTTAAATGAAATGAGCACCTTTCGTGGCACTGCGTTTGTAGTCGCTGCCGGCAATGAAACCGGTTACGCCCATCATTATCGCGGTTCTTCCTCCCCGGACAATCCGACTAATCAGATTGAATTGAATGTCGGAGAAACCACCCGCGGCTTCTCCATGGAATTCTGGGCGCAAAATACTGCCGCATATGCCATTCGCTTCCGTTCTCCTTCCGGAGAAGTCGCAGAAAGTCCGGCTCTTCGAAATATGCAGGCGGATACATTAACTTTTCTTCTGGAGGGAACGAAGATTACCGTCTACTCCCGTATTGTTTCCAACGCCAGCGGAAGTCAGCTGATCTTTCTACGGTTTCAGGACCCATTTCCCGGAATCTGGACGCTCACAGTCACAAACAAGACGGATATTTCCGATTCCTTCCACCTCTGGCTGCCCAACCGCGCCTTCATCCCTGAGGACACCTATTTTCTCCGCCCTGATCCGGACACTCTGATCACCGGTCCTGGAAATGCGTATTATCCCATTACCGTCGGAGCCTATGATCATCGGAGCGGCGGGATTTACATTCACTCCAGCCGCGGTTTCAGCCGTTCCGGTGCGATCAAACCGGATTTTGCCGCCCCCGGAGTGGAAATCCTTGCTGCAAATTCCCGATCCTCCTACCAAACTCTGACGGGAACCTCCGCAGCAGCCGCCTATGCGGCAGGCGCTGCTGCCATTCTCTTAAACTGGGGAATCCTCAAAGGCAATGACCCTTACATGAATTCCTCCACAATCAAAGCGTATCTGATCCGCGGTGCCGACAGAAATCCCTCTCTTACTTACCCCAACCGTGAATTTGGTTATGGAACCCTCAATCTGTATCAGGCATTTCTAAATTTACGAATTTGAATCTGCGCAAAAAACCTGCCCGGAGAATTCTCTCAGAGCAGGTTTTCAGCCTTAAAGGAAATTCATAAATGTTGTTAAGATCATCGAGTTAAAGAAGTCTACGAATAAACTGCCTACTAACGGTACAATGAAGAATGCTCGCGGAGCTGCACCGTAACGCTCTACAAGAGCTCTCATATTTGCCATCGCATTCGGAGTAGCACCCATACCAAAACCACAGAATGCTGTTGTCATCGCTGCTGCCTCGTAATCACGGCCCATTACGTTGAATACTAAGAAGTTTGCATACAGGAACATGATGACTGTCTGTACAAGTAAAATTACGATCATCGGGAGAGCCAGCGCCGCAAGCTGCCAGAGCTTTAAGCTCATCATAGCCATGGAAAGGAACAGGTTCAGAGAAAGACCGCCGAGAGCATCAATCTCTTCCATCGGGAGCTCTTTGTTTCTTACGTCCCAGATATTTCTAACTGCCGCTGCTGCTAACATCGCACCAATGTAGGTCGGGAATGTTAAATCAAGTACATCTTTGAAGAATGCATAGATAAAAGTACCGATACCGATAGAAACTGCGAGGAACATCGCTGCTGTTGTGAATTTGTCACCGTTGATCGGAGATGCCACTTCTGCTGCTGCGTTGCCTTCTTCAGCGGCTGTGGATTTTAAACCGTGTTTCTCAACACGCATACGAGCGACCGGACCGCCCATGATGGAACCACCAACAAGACCATATGTAGCTGCTGCAAGGGCAACCGTCTGCGCACCAACCACACCGTAGTCCGCTTCAAGGAGCGGTCCAAAGGAGCCGGATGTACCGTGACCGCCAACTAACGGCATGGAACCCATGCAAAGACCAAGTAACGGATCAAGACCAAATGCAGCTGCAAGACCGGCACCTGCTGCATCCTGTACGATACAGATACCAATTGCAAGACCAAGGAATAAAAATACCTGAATACCGCCCTTCTTTAACAGACGGAAGCAGGCGGTAAAACCAACGCTGCAGAAGAAGATTGTCATAAATACATTCTGAAGTGTTGTGTCAAATGTCAGTTCCAGAATGCCTGCACTGTATAATGCAAGATGTGCCAGTGCGAATACTACACCGCCGGCAACCGGAGCCGGAATACAGTATCTGTCGAGGAATGCAAGTTTCTGCTTCATAATTCGTCCAAGGCAGTAAACCAGTGCTGCAAGCGCACAAGCCTGGTACATGTCGAGTGAGATTGTTGTCATAGTAACCCTCCTGATTGTTTTTATTTTTCGTTTCTCATTTCTTGTGTTTTATTATCCGTACAGCCTACAAAAAACTTCAAAAACATTCAAAAATAAAAATGAAGAATTCGTTAAACAATGGTGTTTTGCTTGCGGGATAGGGCAAAATGCATTATAATTATTGTTCGTATAGTTTCTAAACATAAAATGAGCTCTTGTATTAGTGAAGGAGAATTATTTTGAACGATAAAGAAAAACACTGGGAAGAATCTCAGGACGATGACGAATATGAAAAAGTCTGCTATGTCTGCCGCAGACCGGAGAGCAAAGCCGGCAAGATGATCACTATGCCGCCGGGAATCGACATCTGTTTTGACTGCATGCAAAATGCATTCAACACCATCCAGAACACCGGTCTGGATATGGGAATGATGTCCGGCGTCACTCCGGATATGCTCTGGAATATGGGCATGCCAGCCGGCATGTGGGGCATGTCTCCAAATCAGAAGCCTCAAAAGGACGAGGCAAAACCGGAAAAAGCTGAGTCTGAGAAAACGGTCGCTGAAGAAAAACCTGAAACAGAGACTGTGGAAGAAAGCGATGTGGAAGTGATCGATGACGAGGAGGAAGAAAACGATCCGGCTCCGGGCCAGGGCGGTATCCCGCTTGGCAATATGGGCTGGGGTATCCCGATCGGTCAGATCGACCTGAGCGCTCTGACAGGCAAAAAGCGTGTCAAAAAGAAAAAGAATAAGAAAAAAGAGCTGTTCAAGCTGAGCGAGATTCCGTCTCCGCACTCCATCAAGGAACAGCTGGACGAATACGTGATCGGACAGGAACAGGCGAAAAAAGTCATTTCTGTCGCTGTTTACAACCATTATAAGCGTGTATTTGAGCGTACATCGCCGGATGCTGCAAAGTTTGATACCAGCGTAGAGATTGAGAAGTCCAACATTCTCATGATCGGACCGACCGGAAGCGGTAAGACTTACCTGGTCAAGACACTGGCGAAACTTCTTAACGTTCCGCTGGCGATCGCAGACGCGACATCCCTGACCGAAGCCGGATATATCGGTGATGACATCGAGAGCGTAATCTCCAAACTGCTGGCAGCGGCTGACAATGACGTGGAGAAAGCCGAGATGGGCATTGTGTTCATCGACGAGATTGATAAGATCGCAAAGAAAAAATCCACAAGCACCCGCGATGTCAGCGGCGAATCCGTACAGCAGGAACTTCTCAAACTGCTGGAAGGCGCTTCCGTGGAAGTTCCGGTCGGAACCAGCCAGAAAAATGCCATGACTCCGATGGAAACCATTAACACCGATAACATTCTGTTTATCTGTGGAGGCGCGTTCCCGGACCTGGAAAATATCATCAAAGAACGTATGACAGAAAAAATTTCTCTGGGCTTCGGTTCTGAGCTGAGAGATAAATATGATAATGACCCGAAACTTCTAAGCCATGTGACCAACCAGGACCTTCGCAATTTCGGTATGATTCCGGAATTTTTGGGCCGTCTTCCGATCACAGTAACTTTACAGGGTCTGACAAAAGATTTCCTGGTTCGTATTTTGAAGGAACCGAAAAATGCAATTCTGAAACAGTACCAGAAGTTATTACAGATGGATGAAGTTGATCTTCGCTTCGACGATGACGCTCTGGAGTGGATCGCGGAAGAGGCGATGAAAAAGGAAACCGGTGCCCGTGCACTTCGTGCGATCATGGAAGATTTCATGCTGGATATCATGTATGAGATCCCAAGAGACCCGAACATCGGAGCCGTTACCATCACCAGAGCCTATCTGGAAAAATGCGGCGGACCGCGAATCGAGATGCGCGGAGCCATGCTGCTGGAAGATAAACACTAAGATACAAAAAACGGGAGCCTATCTCTTCGATAGGACTCCCGCTTTTTTGTTGTACAATTCTTTTATGGTCTTCTCGGCATCAGACCTTCCAGACCCTGCGCCCGTGTCTCCTCTTCCTCATCCTCCACCGGACGATTCTTCAGAGTCACTTCCACTTCGCGCTCTACATACACACCGTTCTCCAAAGACTGGACAGTCAGTTTTACAGTAGTACCGGCTTTATAATAAGTAAGAAGCCCCGTCAGATCCGCATTCGTTCTTACCGTTTCACCGTCAAATTTTGTAATAATATCTTTCTCTCTTAAATCAGAAGCTGCCGCTGCAGAATCTTCCATGATCTTATATACATACACACCCTGAGGCATTCCAAGCATCTGCGCAGTTGTAGAATCTACATTCTGAACCTGAATGCCAAGATAACCCTGATCTGCTTCCGCAACTTCCACCTTCGTTGTACGAAGTTTCAGATCCTCAATAATGTCCATCGCATAAGAAATCGGGATCGCATAACCAACGCCCTCAACGGTTTCATCTGCGTATTTTGCCTCATTGATACCGATCAGCTCACCCTTCGCATTTAATAATGCACCGCCGCTGTTGCCCGGGTTGATCGCTGCATCTGTCTGGATCACAGTTCTTGTCACACCGTCTACCGTCACTTCACGGTCAAGGGCACTGACATGACCAACTGTTACACTCTGTCCGTGACCGAGTGCATTACCAATGGCGATCACACCCTGTCCCATTTTCAATGTGTTAGAATCACCAATCGTCGCAGCTTTGATCTGCGCTTTTGTATCTGCCGCAATTTTGTCAAGCGGAACCGCGATCACAGCCAGGTCGGACTCAGAATCCGTACCTTTGATGGCAGCATCTACTGTACTCTCATCAATAAATGTGACAGACAGTGTATTAGAATCCTCAATCACGTGATGGTTGGTTACGATCAAAAGCTCTGTATCATTCTCACCGACGATAATACCGGAACCGCTACTCGGAACTTCGTAAGTCTGTGACTGTCCAAACCAGCTGTTGCTCTGATATAACATTGTATTATTGATCGCTACAACAGACGGCATCGCCTGCTCCACGATCGGAGATACATCCTCGATCACAACACCTGTCACCACACCGGAGAGCGTTTCCTGCGGCATCGGCAACACCTGTGTGCTGGCCAGCGGTGCCTGTGTTTCCGGCTGAACCTGTTCCTGCACCTGCGTCTCCAGCGGAAGCGCAAGATTCGCCAAACGGTTCACACCAAACATCGTTGCTCCGGACACCACGCCAAAAAAGACTGCACTGATCGTCAGCAAAACTGCCTTTTTAAAGAAACCACCCTTTTTCTTAGGCGCATTTCCACCGGCTCCATACCCCGGCTGGTAGTTGTAGTTGTAATTATAAGTCCCATTTTCTTTATTTTCATCATACATCATAAACATTCTCCTTTCATCCGTATGACTCATTCCTTTTTTCGACTCTAGTCTACCATTGAATTGTGATGAAATTGTGATAAAATTCTAATCTATTTGTAAAAGAAGCCGCCTGCAGATCACAGACGGCTCCATATGTTCATTTTCCCAACATTACAGCCCAAGCAGAGCCATCAGACCAAAATACACCAGCACGATCACACCGAGAACGATGCGGTAATAACCAAAGAATTTGAAATCATGATTCTTCACGTAATTCATCAGAAATTTGATGGAGTACATGGAAACCACAAACGCGATCAGCATACCTGTGATCAGATAGAAAATCTCCACAAAACTGAACGCCAGACCATAATGGAAGATCTTCAGAAGGCTCGCGCCGAACATAACCGGGATTCCGAGGTAAAATGTAAACTCAGAAGCCGCCGTTCTGGAACAGCCCAGAAGCATGGCGCCCAAAATCGTCGCTCCGGATCTGGATGTGCCCGGAATCAGCGCAAGAAGCTGGAACAAACCGATATAAAATGCATTGATATAATTGATCTGAGATACCTTCTTGATCGGGAAATCCACAAATTCATTGTGCTTTTCCAGTACAATAAACAAAATACCATAAATGATCAGCATCGCCGCAACTACGTACGGATTGTAGAGATATTTATCTAAAATCTCGTCCAAAAGCAGACCGACAACTGCTGCCGGAAGGCACGCAATGATGATCTTAAACCATAAATGCCAGGTGGCAAGTTTCTGTTTATCTTTTTTCCTCGGATCGAACGGATTCAGGCGGCTAAAATAAATAACCACCACCGCCATGATCGCTCCAAGCTGGATCATAACGCGGAATACATTCATAAAATCTTCCGATGCATTTAAATGTACAATGTTTTCCACCAGAATCAGGTGACCCGTGCTGCTGATCGGAAGCCATTCTGCAAAGCCCTCCACCAGACCAAACACGACAATCTTTAAAAATTCAAGAAATCCACTCATGTCTGTTCTCCTATTCTATGTTTTCAATCTGCCAGTCAATCGGCTCCAGTCCGTTTGCCATCAGGAATTTATTGGCTTGACTGAACGGTCGGCTTCCAAAAAATCCGCGGTAAGCAGACAGCGGACTCGGATGCGGAGCCTCCAGGATCAGATGTTTCGGATTATTTAACATCGCCTTCTTCATCTGCGCCGGTCTTCCCCAGAGAATAAACACGATCGGACGGTCCTGCTCATTTAACACGCGGATCGCTGCGTTCGTGAACTCCTCCCAGCCGATGTTCTTATGAGAATGGGCTGCATGGGCACGCACAGTCAGAACTGTATTCAAAAGAAGAACTCCCTGATCCGCCCACTTTTTCAAATAACCGTTGTTCGGTATGTAACATCCGCAGTCATCGCGAAGCTCCTGGTAAATATTTACCAGAGACGGCGGAATCTGGACATCCGGCTTTACGGAAAAACAAAGACCGTGGGCCTGACCCGGTTCATGGTACGGGTCCTGACCGAAAATCACCACCTTCACATTCGCCAGCGGTGTAAATGCAAATGCATTAAAAATATCATCCGGAGCCGGATATATTTCTTTCGTCTGATATTCCGACATCACGGTTTCGTACAGTTTTCTATAATAAGGTTTCTTAAACTCGCCGCTCAGGGGAGCCAGCCAGTCATTGCTGATCGCTGCCATAATCTTCCTCCAAATTGTATTCCTAAAACTCCCATTTTAGAATTCCTGTCTTCTATTCTAACATAGGCGGGAATTCGACACAACGGAAAATCCCTTGCGATTTTCTTAAAGTTCCGCCTTAGTTTTCCTTCCACTGAGCCACAAACTCCACAGAATCGGCTTTGACTGCAACCGCTCGTTCCTTAATCTCGTCCGCAATCTGGTAAAATGTCTTATGCACTCGATACATACAGGATTTCTGATTGATCATAACGGTCTTCTCAAACGGCCAGCGAATGACCGTCGGCTGCATAAATCCTTCGCCCAGCTCCAGGATCACGAGTTTTCGGTTCAACGTTCTGGACAGCCAGTTCATATAACCATTCCACTGTTCTTCCGTCATTGCTTCATCCAGCGGAGCGACCGTCTTAAAATCGATCCAGCCAAAACGATCCAGTTCCTCTTTAGAAAGAGTCGAGATCACAAAATAATCCTTTCCCTCCAGCAGACGTTTCATCGTTTTCGCCGCCTCCATGATCTGCGCCTCTCGCGCTTCGTCTCTTACCTTCCATTCCGCGCCGAGACCTACCAGCACACGCTCCGCATCTGCCAGCTTATTATTTAATTCTTCATAAATCTTCTCTATTTCCATAACGTTCTCCATATTGTCGTTTTCATTGACTTTTCCGGTACATCCTGCGATGTCCCCGCAGATTATAACATAAAATTCATATGTATTCAAATCCCGTTGCATTTTTCTCACGTTTTCGCTATACTTTTTATGAAATAAGCAGAAAGGATTCTTATATATGGAAAAAACACTTGCATCCGTTCATATAAAAAAGGGCGAGGCCCGCGTATTAAAGGCAGGCGGTGCGTGGATCTTTGACAATGAGATCGACCGCATTGAAGGCGATTTTGAAAATGGCGACATGGTCAACGTTTTCGATTTCGACGGCTACCCTCTTGGCACAGGTTTCATCAATACAAAATCAAAAATTACCATCCGCATGATGTCCCGAAAGAAAGACACCATCGTAAACGAGGCATTTATCGAAATGCGCGTTCGCAATGCATGGGAATACCGCAAATCCACAGTGGATACCAGCAGCTGCCGCATTATCTTCGGTGAGGCAGACTTCCTTCCGGGTATCGTCATTGACAAATTTTCCGATGTGCTTGTGGTAGAATCCCTTGCCCTCGGTATTGACCGCTGGAAACTGACGATCATCGAAAAGTTAAAACAGGTTCTGGCCGAAGACGGAATTGCCATCCGCGGCGTGTACGAGAGAAGTGACGCCAAAGTGCGTCTTCAGGAAGGTATGGAGCGCGTGAAGGGTTTCATTGGCGAACCTTTCGACACAAAAGTTCAAATTGTTGAGAACGGTGTCAAATACATCGTTGACGTTCAGGACGGTCAGAAGACAGGCTTCTTCCTCGACCAGAAGTACAACCGCCTTGCGATCCACAAACTCTGCAAAGGAAAACGTGTCCTCGACTGTTTCACACATACAGGCTCCTTCGCCCTCAATGCAGGTATCGCAGGTGCATCAGAAGTCCTTGGCGTGGATGCGTCCGAGCTTGGCGTTGCACAGGCGACTGAAAATGCCGAGTTAAATGGTCTTTCCGACCGCGTCAAATTCATCGCAGCCGATGTCTTTGACCTGCTTCCGGAGCTGGAGAAAAAAGGCGAGAAATTCGATGTGGTCATCCTCGATCCGCCGGCATTTACAAAATCCAGAAGTTCCATCAAAAATGCAGTCAAAGGATACCGCGAGATCAACCTCCGCGGCATGAAACTCGTAAAAGACGGCGGTTATCTCTGCACTTGTTCCTGCTCCCACTTCATGGATCCGGAACTGTTCACAAAGACCATCCGCGAAGCAGCCGGAAACGTTCACAAACGTCTCCGCCAAGTCGAATACCGCATGCAGTCCGCCGATCATCCGATTCTCTGGGGCAGCGGCGAATCTTCTTATTTAAAATTTATCATTTTCCAGGTTTGTGACGAGAAATAAACTTATGACATAAGAAAACACCCTCGAGGACTCTCTCCAGGGTGTTTTCTTTTCTACAGATATGGCTTCATCTCTTCTCTGAACTTCTCCTCCATGTTCACAAGATCTTTCGCCAGGCCAATGCTGGACTGGGAGGCGCCCGCATACTGATTGATAAATCCGCAGATGGTACGGATTCCCATGTCACATCCCTCCGTCATAATCTTTGCCGCCTGCTTATCATCATCCTTCATCATCATTTTCATTTCCGTGCTCATCCAGGACATGGCAGTCGCCATCATTTCCGGCTGTTTTCCCTCTTTGCCATGCATATTTAACAGACGATCCGCCTCCGCTTCGATCCTCTGGTGCTCTCCACGGTACTTTTCAATGATTCTCTTCAGTCCCTGGTCCGAGACATATTCATTCACCTGATTAATACTCTTAATGCCCATTTTGCAGCCCTGACTGCATTCCTGCAAAAGAGCGATGGTATGATCTTCCATGCAATGCCCGCCTTTCTGTCAACATATTATCGTGTATGTTCAGTATGCACGAAACCGTTTTGCAATATCCGTCAGAAAATGAAAATTAGATTGTGATGATATCACTGTATTTTCTATTTTTTTGTAGTATAATAAAATTAATAAAAGGTCAGATTGGAGGTACACACAATGACATTAGAAGCTTTTGCAGCAGTCTTCCTGCCATTTGCAGGAACCGTGATCGGTTCCGGTTTTGTATATTTTATGAAAGGTGAAATGAATCGCACGCTTCAGCGTTCCCTGACCGGTTTTGCCGCTGGTGTCATGGTAGCAGCTTCCGTCTGGAGCCTGATCATTCCGGCCATCAATCAGTCAGAACATATGGGAAAACTTGCATTCCTTCCGGCATTCATCGGAGTCTGGATCGGTTTTCTCTTCCTATTCTTATTAGACCACTTTATCCCGCACCTTCACTTAAACAGTGAATGCCCGGAAGGTGTCAACTGCAACCTTGGAAAATCCACGATGCTTGTCATCGCAGTTGCAATCCACAATCTTCCGGAAGGCATGGCTGTCGGTGTCGTTGTTGCAGGCTGGCTCACAGGCAACGAATCCATTTCTGTTGCTGCCGCTCTGGCCCTTTCCATCGGTATTGCCCTGCAGAATCTTCCTGAAGGTGCCATTATTTCCATGCCTTTAAAGAGTAATGGTGTCAGCAGCCACAAAGCATTCGGTTATGGTGCCATGTCCGGTGTAATCGAGCCAATTGGAGCTATTGCAACAATTCTTCTCGCCAATTGGGTCATCCCCCTTCTCCCGTATATGCTGGCATTCGCAGCAGGCGCGATGCTGTTCGTTGTAGTAGAAGAACTGATCCCGGAAATGTCCGAAGGCGAGCACTCCAACGTAGGTACCCTGTTCTTTGCTGTCGGATTTACACTGATGATGATGTTAGATGTGGCTCTTGGCTAAATAATTTTTAATATGGACTATAAAACAAGGCAGTACGTTGGGGCTTTTCCCAGCGACTGCCTTGTTTTTATTCCATCTGATTCTCTTCCAGATCCATATTCTGCTTTACCCGCTCCGTCTCCTTATCGCGATTCCAAAGATAACTAAGTCTTACTTCCGTTCCTTTTCCGATTCGCTCTATATTCTCACGGTGCTTATAAATGATCAGTCCGCCGACCATCGACATCAAGATTCCGACTTTCATGCTCTTTTTCGCCTTAAAATAAAGAATTGGAAGCAAAACTGCCAGCGACAATGTGATTGCAACGATATAATCCATCATTAAAGCAAACACAACTTCCGCTACAAATAAGATCAGAAAGAGCTTCCGATCGTACGCCAGCACTCCACCGGCCATACAGGACAATCCCTTGCCGCCCTTAAAATCCATCGTGATCGGAAACATATGTCCCAACACACAGAATATCGCAGCAATCTCCTTCGCGACTGCACAAGCAGGCAGCAGCATTGCTGCCACAACAGCCGCCAAATACGCCTTCATAATATCCATAATCGCCGTAAGCAGTCCTAACTTCTTACCAAACATGAGCACTACATTCGATGCTCCTGCATTTTTCGAACCTTCCTCACGGATATCCAACCCTCTTCTGCGTGCAATCAACTGCGACGGATTGAAACAGCCGAATGAATATCCGAGAATCCCACACATTACAACGCTCATATCGCTCCCCCTGAGTCATTTTCTTTTGAATTTCACATAATCCTTGACTTATATCATACCATGAATAAGGGTTCGACACAATCTTAGCGGTTGTAACAGTTTCGGAGGAAGTGTAACAGAGGTTGGGAATGAGCAGTGCGCACCTCGCTTCCACTCCGTTCCAGCTCGGTCGCGAGCATTCGCTCTATGAAAAAACAGAGGGAAAGATTATCCTGCATGCAAGCATTCGTCTAATCTTTCCCTCTGTTTTTTCGCACTGCTCATTGTTTTTCGCGCAAAAAAAGCACGAGACGGGATTCGAACCCGCGGCCCTCGCCTTGGCAAGGCGATGCTCCACCACTGAGCCACTCGTGCATTTCCTTCTTAAAGATCTTATTCTTTTTACCGTACCTTCAAAACCAC
>SVDR01000017.1 GCA_015057755.1 Lachnoclostridium sp. | reverse complement strand
AAACCATCAAAATGATGGCTTGTAAAGGTTTTTTGCAATCATTTTGATGGTTTTTAATTTTACTTCCAATATGTGCACTTACATTCTTTTATGTAATGAAAGAAAGACACAGAATTCCTCTGCAATTACTCAAGTGCTTTGCCGATTCAGCAAGAATTGTTACGACAGCAAGCACGATTTCGTGCCTGCTGTTAGATTTGTTTACAGATCAAATAGAATTGATATTTTAATCTCTTTCAGAAACTGATCCATTGTCTCTGCCCTAACCGCAAGTTTTGTCCATTCCCTCAATTTGTTTAAATCATTTTCCTGCATGATTTTCTCCTGCACCTTATTGGGTACAGGACCAAGTTCTGACAAAAATTCGAGTATGGATTCCTTTTGGCCTTCTACACGTCCTTCTTTACGTCCTTCTTTGCACCCCTCTTCACGCCCAGCACGGCGTTCATCCTGCATCAGTAATTCAGTCAGCATATATCGCGCCTCCATCCCTCTGCTTTTCTTAATCTCGTACACGGACTTTTGAAGACTTTCTACAAAATCATCTTCAAAATCCCCGGTGCTTTCCTCTAAGTCTGCTCTTACATACTTTAGAAAATTCACTAACTCTTTTGGCACTTCTTCTGTATTCTCTCCTCTGGTGCTTAGAAAAATAATTTCACATCCATCTTTAAGAAATGTCTGCGTATGTTCCTGGCACTGATGTTTGAACGTATAACGATATTTCCGATGACCAAAAGGATCAAAATCACAGATGAAGATTACATATGTATTAGGAAGTTCCGGATATTCCATTCCAGCAGTAAGTATATCCAGATCAAGCTGGCTGTGATAATAACGCGCACGCTTCCCCAAAGCCGCTTGCCTTACTGCCTGCATTTCCACATTTGCAGAGGAATTCCGCGCCATAATTATAACACATGTTTTTTGACATTACCAGGGACTCTGGTATACCATTGATCACTTACTTTTTAGGAATACCAAACTCACCGCCAGCGTGATCACTTCCGCCGCCAAGAATGACAGCCAGACACCATTAATCCCCCACACTGCTGCCATTACGATCGCACAGACAGAGATTGCAATCGCTCCACGCAGCAAGGATGCCACAAATGCAGGAACTGCTTTTCCTGTGGCAGAAAAATATGTTGCAAGCATCGTATTGAGTCCCGCTGCCAGATATCCAAGGAAGTACAGACGCAGAGCATCAAACGCGTAGAACCGCAGAGTTTCATTTCCTTCGCTGTTGAAAATCGCAACAAATGCATCGGTAAAGCCCCATACACCTGCTACCAGGACCATTTCCACCGCAAGGATCACCCCAATTCCCCATACGAGAATCTGACGAACACCTTTCTGGTCTCCATATCCAAAACAGCGACTGAGGAGAGGCTGTGTTCCCTGCGCAACTCCATTGAAGATTGCCATGGCAACCAATGACAGATTTGCCACGATTCCGTATGCAGCAACACCGATATTTCCGACAATGCCAAGAAGGAGCATATTAAAAATCGTTGTTGTGACCGCTGATGACATTTCTCCGACAAAACCGGAAACGCCAAGCTGACAGCAAGAAACCAAAAGCCCCACAGACGGTTTTCTCCACCGGAACTTCACAGTACTCTTTTTTCCGAAATAATGCACGCAGCATCCAGCCATGGTTATCATCGGAGAGATCATCGTAGCGAGAGCCGCGCCTTTCATTCCCATTCCCATCGGGAACATGAGAATATAATCAAATACAATATTAAACAGACTTCCGATCAGAGAAGCCGTCATGGCAATGGTCGGAGCATGGTCATTTCTGGCAAAAGAAGTGAACACGCTGTTCATCATAAATGCCGGCGCTCCAATCAGGAAAATGCGGAAATAGTCTTTTCCTAACTCTATGATCATCGGGTCTCCGCCCATAACTTTAATCACCAGTTCCGGTGCAAAGATTCCAAGCAGCATCAACGGAATACTGAAAACCAGATCCCAGAACAGCGCGTGAGTAAAGTAATATTCAGCTTCCTCCTGCCCCTGTACCCGTTTTATTGTGAATCTTGTGGCGGTTCCGACACTGATCATCGCTCCGATCGCGTAGATTACTCCGTAAACCGGCAACGCCAGATTCAGGACCGTAATTCCATCCGCGCCGGCTGACGCAGAGATAAAATACGTGTCTGCCAGTATATACAAAGAAACTCCGATCATTCCCGCAACATTTTGCAGGACATATTTGAAAAATTCTGCTCTCATGTTTTCCCTCAAAACTTCAAAAGCATTCGCAAACATATCTTCTAAGACCTAACGATATGTCCACGAATGCTTCTGCATTCTACTACCCGGTGGCAGTTTTATTCTATATTATTTCTTTTGGAAGAATAGCACAGTCACAACGGAAAGTCAATGATATTATCTTACACCAGCCAGCGAATATTTCTTCTAACCGCTTTATATTCCAAAAGATAAAATTTCATATATTTTACAAATGAAACTGCAAGGAACAGACTGCATATGCTAATCATTCCATTGGCAAGTTCCAGCGGAATCTTCGGAAATGCGATCAGTATAATCATCACTATATAAAAAACAGTTGTACTGATTTTTCCATACCACTGAGCGCCCTCATTTTTACCGGTCATGATCATAACTTTTGAACTGGCGATCAACATACTCAGTTCCTTGATGAAAAACAGAGCAATCGTCATTTCTATCAGCGGATATTTCTGTACCAAGTATAAAAGCAAGACTCCCTGGGTCACCTTATCCGCAATCGGATCCAATACTTTTCCAAACTCGCTGATCATATTGTATTTTCTTGCGGTCCATCCATCTAAAAAATCTGTAATCCCCGATAAAATCAGTGTGCCAAGCATAATTGCCTGTTTTCCAGCAAAATCAATATAATTTCCGACTCCCCAGAACAATAATGCAAGCAACAGGCGCAGTAAACTCAGCAGGTTGGGAATCGTCTTTATCTCTCTTCGATTGCATATCTTTTCATACTGTTCCTGATGCAGTGGTATAAATCGATAAAAAATCCAATAACAGATTCCAAAGAAAAACATCGCAGTTGCCACATCGATCACACTGTGCTGTTTCAGAAACATGGTTGATAAGATAATCGACACCATCAGGATATCATTGATGAACATGACACTCCGATAATTTCTGCATCTTGTATTTTCCTTGACAGCCGCCCAGCATGCCAGTGTATTGAACACGTGAATACTCGGGATCAAGTTCGTAGACGTATCTATGGTATATAAAAATCTTACTGCTTCAATAAAAATATTCCCCTGGTCCGGCAGCGTTGGTCTCAAATAATGACAGTTAGGAAGCACAAAGGAAACGACCAAGAACGTTGTCATTCCTGTGCCCAGCATAGAAACCAGCTTTTTATATTCCTCACAACTCTCATTCCAGAACATAAAATAAAGCACGATTGCCGCCATATAGACAAACCATAAAAAATATGGAACTACAAAATACTCACAAAATGGTATTTTTTCATCCAGCGGACTAAAGATTACCTGATAATCTAATGAAATATTTTCCAACAGAAAAAACATGATCAGATACAGGATTCCATATATTGGCACGACCCAAAGATTTTTTGTTGTTTTCATTTTCAAGACCTCACTTCTATCCGGCAAATTTGAGTCAAGCCAATTATATACATTTTGCTTTCATTTCTCAATTATATAAACCGGAATTGTGACATCTTACATTTGATTGTTCGTGAAATTTATGGTTTTCGTCGCAATCTTCTCCCGAAACCTGACATCATGCTCCACAAACAGCATGGTAGGCTGGTATTCCAGCAGCAGCTTCTCAATCTGCATCCTTGAAAATACATCAATATAATTCAATGGTTCATCCCATATATATAAATGCGCCGGTGTCAGCAGACTTGCCGCCAATAGAACCTTCTTTTTCTGTCCCTCTGAATATTCCTCTATATTTTTCAGGAACTGCGTCCGTTCAAAATCCAATTGTCTCAGAATAGTACAAAACAAGCTCAGATCCAGATTACGCTCCCTGCAAAAGCTCGTAACATCTCCTTTTAATCCTGCTGCATCCTGACCCACATAAGAAATCACAAGTCCGGATGCTACTTCACAAAGCCCGGTTTCTGAGACAGAGCTCCTCTCTGAGATCAAACCATTTTTTCGCAGAATCTGCTTGATTACAGTGGATTTTCCACAGCCATTTTTTCCGGACAACGCAATCCGGTCTCCTCTGTTGACCGTAAACGTCAAATGTTCAAAAACAGGCGCATCCAAATCTTCGTATCGCACGCCGTAATCATTTATATTGATCAGAATATTTTTATGGTGCGTAAGCTGTACTAACTTTAAATCAACCGGCGATTCCAGATCCTGCAGAAGCCCTTCCCTCTCATCAATCTCCCTGTCGATTCTCTTCTCCATCTGCTTTACGCGGCTCTGCATTTTTTTCGTCTTTGCACCGATATAGGACCGCGTACCGATCGACCTGTCATGTTCCTTTACCGGATCAAACCCAATCTTGGTTCGTTCGCTTTTGTCTGCCCACTCGGATGTCCGTTTAGACGCCTGCTTTAATTTGCGGATCTCCTTTAAATGCTTTTCATTTTCCGCCAGCGCAAACTGGTCTTTTCGCTTCTTATTCTCCCACCAACTGGAGAAATTGCCGCTCTGTACCTCGATACTTTTCCGATTCAGCACCAGGCAATGGTCAATACAGGCGTCCAGAAGATCTCTGTCATGCGATACCAGGATAAATCCTTTCTTTGATGCCAAATATGTTTTTACACTTTCTCTTGCCGCCTGGTCCAGATGATTGGTCGGTTCATCGATCAGTAAAAAATCATTCTCTCCGGAAAACAGGACTGCCAGTAATACCTTTGTGCGCTCTCCCGGGCTCAAGGTTCCAAACGGTCTGTAAAGAATATCTGCCTCTTCTCCCAGTCCTGCAAGTTCACAGATCACACGCCATGACTCACAGCCATGTTTCAGTTCATCCATAAATTCCGCCGCGGGCAGCTGCATCTGTTCTCCGGTAATCTGATATGGAAAATAATCAAATACCGTAGTCGTATCAATCGAACCTTTGTAAGAATATTTTCCCATCAGCAGCTTCAAAAAAGTGGTTTTTCCTTTTCCGTTCCGCCCAATAAATCCCAGTTTCCAGTTTGTATCAATAGAAAAGGAAACATTCTCAAACACATTGTCAAAACTTCCGTCATAATAAAACGTAAGATTATTTACACTGATTTGTGCCATATATATCCCTCCGCGTACGGTTCCAATAAAGAATCCCCCAGAGCTGGCACTCAGGGGGATTCGCTTTGGTTTCCTATAAAATTACGCATCAATCGTAGAGATTGTAAGTGTTGTCTCCTCAAGTACATCAAGAAGAACTCTTACTGTATCGAGGGATGTGAACAGTGCCACGTTGTGCTCTGTTGCGATCTTACGGATCTCAGCACCGTCCTGACCGTTGGAAGCTGCATCCTTTGTATTGATCACGTAGGAGATGTGACCCTGACGAAGTGCTGTCGGGATCTCATCGCTGCCTTCGCTGATCTTGCTGAATGCATGTGTACGGATTCCCTGGGATTTCAGGAACTGTGCTGTACCATGTGTTGCCTCGATGTTAAAACCAAGCTGGTAGAAGCGGCGGATCAGCGGAAGTGCCTCTTCTTTATCTTTGTCAGCGATTGTTGCGAATACAGTACCGTAGTTCTGGAGACGCATACCAGCTGCCTGAAGCGCTTTGTAAAGTGCACGGTTTAATGTACGGTCGTAACCGATCGCCTCACCTGTGGACTTCATTTCCGGAGAAAGGTAAGCGTCTAAGCCACGGATCTTGTTAAAGGAGAATACCGGAGCTTTTACATACCAGCGATCTTTCTCTTCCGGATAAATATCGAAGATACCCTGCTCCTTAAGAGTCTTGCCAAGAATAACTTCTGTTGCGATATCTGCCAGAGAGTAGCCTGTTGCCTTGGAAAGGAACGGTACAGTTCTGGAGGAACGCGGGTTAACTTCGATGATGTATACATTATCATCCTTGTCTACGATGAACTGGATGTTGAACAGACCAACGATTCCGATACCGAGACCAAGTTTCTTTGCGTACTGAAGGATGATACCTTTTACTTTGTTGGAGATGGAGAATGTCGGGTAAACGGATACAGAGTCACCGGAGTGTACGCCTGTACGCTCTACAAGCTCCATGATACCCGGAACAAATACATTGTGACCGTCGCAGATCGCATCGATCTCTACTTCACGTCCCTCAATGTATTTGTCAACAAGTACCGGCTTATCTTCATCGATCTCTACGGCTGTTCTCAGATAGTTGCGAAGCTGTTCTTCGTTGGCAACGATCTGCATTGCACGACCGCCAAGTACGAAGGACGGACGAACAAGTACCGGATAACCGATCTCTGCTGCTGCCTCGATACCATCTTCAATCTTTGTTACTGCACGGCCTTTTGCACGCGGAATATCTAACTCATTGAGGAGGTTCTCAAACGCATTTCTGTCCTCTGCTCTGTCGATCGCTTCACAGTCTGTACCGATGATCTTAACACCACGGTCTGCAAGCGGCTGAGCCAGGTTGATGGCTGTCTGTCCGCCGAGGGATGCAATAACGCCGTCCGGTTTCTCGAACTCGATGATGTTCATAACATCTTCTGTTGTTAACGGCTCGAAGTACAGTTTATCAGCAGTTGTATAGTCTGTGGAAACTGTCTCCGGGTTGTTGTTGATAATGATCGCCTCGTAGCCGGCCTTCTTGATCGTCATAACCGCATGTACTGTGGAGTAGTCAAATTCTACACCCTGACCAATACGGATCGGACCTGCACCGAGAACGATGATTTTCTTCTTATCTGTCAGTCTGGAAGTATTCTCGCCTGTGTAAGAGGAGTAGAAGTACGGAATGTATGCGCCTGTATGGCATGTGTCAACCATGCGGTATACCGGGAACATGTTCTCGCCCTTACGAAGGTTGTATACATCAACCTCTTTCCAGCCCCAGAGCTGAGAGATGAATTTATCGCCGAAGCCCATCACTTTTGCTTCTTTGAGAACTTCCACATTGCCCGGATTCTCTTTTACAACGGTCTCCATCTTCACGATTCTCTCGATTGCCTCAAGGAAGAATGCTGTGATCTTTGTGATCTCATGAAGCTCTGCAACGCTTACGCCTCTGCGGAGAAGCTCTGCCACTGCGAAAATGTTGTCATCCTGGAATGTGTGGATGTACTCTTTGATCTCTTCTGTGGATTTGCTGTCAAACTTCGCCATATGGAAGTGGCAAACACCGATCTCAAGGGAACGAACACCTTTGAGTAAGCACTCTTCCAGTGTGGAACCGATACCCATGATCTCACCGGTAGCTTTCATCTGTGTGCCAAGTGTGTTTGCTGCAGAAGCAAATTTATCGAACGGGAATCTCGGTAATTTTGCGATCGCATAGTCGAGGCTCGGCTCAAATGCTGCGTTTGTATTTGCGATAGCGATCTCTTCAAGGCTCATACCAACTGCAATCTTAGCTGTTACACGGGCGATCGGGTAACCGGATGCCTTGGAAGCAAGCGCGGAAGATCTGGAAACTCGCGGGTTAACCTCGATCAGGTAGTATTCGGATGTCTCCGGATTCAGAGCGAATTGAACGTTACATCCGCCTTCAATCTTCAGCTCACGGATCAGCTTGATCGCAGAATCATTGAGCATCTTTTCATCTTCCTTGGATAATGTCATGATCGGAGCCACAACCAGGGAGTCACCTGTGTGTACACCAACCGGGTCGATATTCTCCATACCACAGATTGTGATCGCATGGTCATTGGAGTCACGCATTACTTCGAACTCGATCTCTTTGTAACCCTTTACGGATTTCTCAACAAGTACCTGATGAACCGGAGAAAGCTTGAACGCATTGAGACCAAGCTCTACAAGCTCTTCCTCGTTATATGCGAAACCGCCGCCTGTACCGCCCAGTGTGAACGCCGGACGAAGTACTACCGGATAACCGATGCGCTTCGCAGCTTCTTTTGCCTCGTCGATGGAGTATGTGATCTCAGACGGGATAACCGGCTCGCCAATGGACTGGCAGAGCTCTTTGAACATCTCTCTGTCCTCAGCGCGCTCGATGGATGCGCTGGAAGTACCGAGAAGTTTTACGCGGCACTCACGAAGAATACCTTTTTTCTCAAGCTGCATTGCAAGGTTTAAACCTGTCTGTCCGCCGATACCCGGAACGATTGCATCCGGACGCTCGTAACGGATGATCTTCGCAATATACTCCAGTGTTAACGGTTCCATGTATACTTTATCAGCAATTACTGTATCAGTCATAATTGTAGCCGGGTTGGAGTTGCAGAGAACAACCTCATAACCCTCTTCTTTCAGTGCAAGACACGCCTGTGTACCTGCGTAGTCGAACTCAGCAGCCTGACCGATGACGATTGGGCCGGAACCGATGATTAAGATCTTTTTAATGTCTGTGCGCTTTGCCATTTTTCATGTCCTCCTATAATCATTTTACATTCAACAGTGCAAAAAAAATCCTGATCCGTGAAATACAAATAAATATCACACAAATCAGGAAATAAAAACAATATTACGAAAAGATAAAATAAAAGAAATGAAAGAATCACTTTTGCACTTATTGAATTCATTTGCTTTGAACTTCGTCGGTGTATACATTCCCTCATTCCTCCATATTTCTTGTTATCTGGTATATTGTATCGTGAATGAGGTAGTTTGTCAAGAGACATTTTCATGACTTGAAACATCAGAGCAACAAATGGAAAAAGCCGCATCGATTGTCCGATGCGGCCTCAGTCAGTTCATCAAAGGATTAGAGCTTTGTAACGTTTACAGCGCGAAGTTTCTTGCTGTTCTTCGGATCCTGCTCTGTCTCGAAGGAAACTTTCTGACCTTCTTCAAGAGTCTTGTAACCTTCACCTACGATTGCGGAGAAGTGTACGAAAACATCATCGCCGCCGTTATCGTTGGAAATGAAGCCATAACCTTTCTCTGCGTTGAACCACTTAACTGTACCGTTGTTCATACTGGTACCTCCATAAAAAAATAAAAATTTGTTGTTTCCGTACTGCCGCTTCTCAATAAATCCCCCTGGTATCTTTGGACCTTATTAAATTTATTCAAGAAAAAACTCACAGGCATATCCCTCGTTCATCGAATGTGACAATGAATTCAGGATGTTGCGTGTGAGTTCAATAGTGCATCGGAATCCCCTTAACCATAGCACACTTTCATAGGGGTGTCAATCAGATTCGCCCCCTTATTTTTATGCAATCTTAACAAGATTCTTTCTGTTTTTTTGTAAAATATACTATAACATCTTTTTGATTTCATCGAGTGTTGTCACAATGTAATCCAAATGTACTTCTGTGTGATTCTCGTCCCCCTTCGGATTAAACCACATGGTATCGATTCCCGCATTGTTGCCTCCGCGCATGTCGGAAGTCAGCGAATCACCAATAATCAGCATATTTTCCACGTCTCGACGGCCCATTTTTTCAAAGCAATACTCAAAAAATGCCGGCTGCGGTTTCTGGGCATTAGCCTCTTCGGAAATAAAGATTCCGTCAAAATACTTGTCCAGACCGGATTTCGCAAGACGGTTGTACTGGGTTGCTGCCACACCGTTGGTCACAATATACAGCGGATATCTTCCTTTTACAGACTCTAACAGCTCAATTGCGCCGTCGATCAACACTGCGCTGGCATTTAAATACTGACGGTAAAGAGCATCCACTTCATTTCCGTTGACCTGCACACCAAATTCACCGAAAAACTCCTCAAAACGCTGACCAAGCAGGCGGTCTCTTGTGATCTCGCCGCGTTCCAGCATCTCCCAGTAGCGTTTATTGGTAATGTGATATTTGTGCTTATTCTCTGCGGTTACCGGAACATTAAAATGCTTTAAAAGGCCTTCGATACCCTCTTCCTCTGCTTTGTTGAAATCCAGAAGTGTTCCATCCACATCGAATAATAAAACTTCGTACTTTTTCATGCTTATTCTCTCCAATAGAATTCTAAAAACCGGGGCAATCCAAGCGGAACTGCCCCGGCGTTTTACTGCTGTTATTTATCCTGGTAAACAACCTCACCTGCGCAAATTGTATATTTTACGCGGCCGTAAAGCTCTGTGCCGATGAACGGAGTATTGCAGGACTTGGATGCGATATCATCCATGGAAACTGTCCACTTCTCATTTTCATCGAAGATCACAAGATCTGCATCTGCACCTTCGCTGATGTAGCCCTTATCGAAGTTGTATAACTTCGCCGGATTTAAGCTCATCTTTTCCATTAACTGAACCATAGTCAGATGACCTTTGCGAACCAGTTTTGTCACAGCGATACCAAGTGCTGTCTCAAGACCGATGATTCCGCTCGGTGCTTTCCATACCGGCTCTACTGCCTTCTCTTCCGGGCTGTGCGGAGCATGGTCTGTTGCGATCATGTCGATGGAACCGTCTTTGATACCTTCAATGATGCCATAACGGTCAGCTACGGAACGGAGCGGCGGGTTCATCTTCGCAAGGGAGCCTTTCTCTAATACAGCGCTCTCATCTAACGCGATGTGGTGCGGAGTTACCTCTGCCCAAACGTTTGCGCCAAGTTCTTTTGCAAGTTTTACCATCTTAACCGCATTCTTGGAGCTGATGTGCTGGATGTTTACATTTGCACCTGTGTGGAGTGCCAGCATACAGTCACGGGCAACTAAGGAATCCTCTGCGAGAGACGGAGAACCTTTAATGCCAAGAGCCTCTGCGGACGGACCTGCATTGATACCATTCTCAGAAATGAACGCCGGATCTTCCTCGTGGAAGCTGAGCGGTACATTTAACTCTTTTGCCTTCAGCATAGCTGTCTTAACAAGGTTCTGGTCCATGATCGGAATACCATCATCTGTAAAACCGGCTGCGCCTGCTGCGATCAGTGCTTCCATATCAACTAATTCTTTGCCCTGCATGCCAACTGTGATACAAGCTGCCGGCATTACGTTGATACCTGTCTTCTTACCTTCTTCGATGATGTATTTCACTGTCTCTACATTATCTACCGGCGGTTTTGTGTTTGCCATTGTTACAACTGTTGTGAAGCCGCCTCTTTTCGCTGCTGCCGCGCCTGTCTGGATATCCTCTTTGTATGTAAGGCCCGGATCACGGAAATGTACGTGTACATCGATCAGGCCCGGTGCTACAACCATGCCCTTTGCTTCGATGATCGTATCATACTCTTCGTTTCTCTGGTATTTACCGATTTTAGAAATTTTGCCGCCATCAATTACGATATCAAGAACATCGTCGATGCCTCTCTTCGGGTCAATAATACGTCCGTCTTTGATCAGAATCATTCTTCCATTTCCTCCTTGAAGTGTTCATAAATGACCTGCGCACCATCACAAATAGACTCAATGGTGGCAAATTCTTTTTTATTGTGACTGATACCCTTTGCACACGGAATGAATACCATACCGGTCTCACAAATGTTTGCAAAGGACATCGCATCATGTCCGGCACCACTGATCATCGAGCGGTGCGGAATTCTCAGTTTTTTCGCTGCTGCCAGAAGTTTCTGCTGAACATCCACGGACATCGCGATCGGCGGAATATCCGAAGTTTTTTCTCTATAATACTTCACTTTACGTTTGTCACAGATCTTCTTGCAGGCAGACTTCAGTCTCGCTTCCATACGGTCCAAACTGCTGGAATCGATACCTCTCATATCTACGCCCAGTGTTACTTCACCTGGAATAACATTGAGTGCATTCGGGGATACTTTTACCGTACCAACTGTCGCAACAGACTGGTAAATAGACTCGTCCTTACCGATCTCTTCGATCTCCAGAATAATCTCAGAAGCCGCACAAAGTGCGTCGGAACGCATGCCCATCGGAGTTGCGCCAGAGTGCTCCGCACTGCCCTTGATATGGATCAGGAATCGTCTCGGACCTGCGACTGTTGTCACGATACCGATGGAATCATCATACTCTTCCAGAACCTTTCCCTGCTCAATGTGCAGTTCAATATACTCCTTCACACCCTGAATACGCTTCGGCTCCATATTGTAACCGCGCTCTTTAAACACTTCTTTCAGCGTCTTGCCTTCACGGTTCACTGCCTCGCCGATATCATGCTTGTAAACTTCCTTTGTGATCAGACCGCTTCCGATCGTGCTTCGTCCGAAGTTACTGGACTCCTCGCAGCGCATCGCGCCAACGCGGATCGGAATCTCCAGACCGTCTCTCTTCGCCCATTCCAGCAGTAAAAGTCCGGTAATAATACCGCTGACGCCGTCATAACGTCCGCCTTCTACCACGGAATCCAAATGGGAAGCTACAAGATAATACTCGCCGTCCTCATCAGATTTGCACGCCGGATTGTAAATGTAAGTATTTCCAACCTCGTCTGTATAGCTCTCAAATCCTTTTTCTTTGCCGAGAGCCACAAATGCTTCATGCATCTCATCTTCAACCTCAGTATAACCAAGTCTGGTCACGCCTCCGTTTTCTGTACTTCCGATACTGTAAAACTTATCAAACAAATATTCCGCATACTCGATATCCTGAATCGGATGTTTCATACTGTATACCCCTCCTTATATTCTAAACGATAATTCCTTTTCCATCAAGTAAAACTCCTCTTCTGCCGCCCCCCAGCAGCAAAAAAGTGGTCTGCTCTTATCTTCTTGTCGGTAATACTTCTAACCAGTAGTTGTCCGGATCTGTGATGAAATAAATACCCATCTTCGGATTCTCGAAGCAGATACATCCCATCTCTTCATGTTTCTTATGTGCTGCCTCATAGTCATCTACGATAAATGCCAGATGGAATTCATTGTCACCGAGGTCATAATGATCTTTCTCCCAATCGCGGAGCCATGTCAGTTCCAGTTTGTGTGTAGTCTCACCATCGCCAAGATAAACGATGATAAAGCTTCCGTCCTCAGCCTCTTTTCTGCGCACTTCCTTCAGTCCCAGGGCTTCCTCATAGAACTTCAAGGATTTGTCGAGGTCCTTCACGTTAAAATTGTTGTGTGCAAATGTAAATTTCATGGTGTTTCCTCACTTTCTTCTATATAGAAAAGGTCTGTCCTTTTTCATACACTTCTGCGATCCGGTCGCGGTATCCTTCCGAACACTCCAATGCTTTTAATCTCTGTGCCACATCAAACTGTCCCCAGAAATGCATCGGAATGATCACATCCGCATCGACCACTTTCATAAAATCATCGATTCCCAGATAGAACCACTGCTCCAGTCTCGGATCAAGCGGAAGGAATGCCACATCAGCCCTGCGCCCGCGCATCTTCTCGATCTCTGCACGGTAGTCTCTGGTCATATCACGATTCCACTGCTCGTCCTCACCTTCCCAATACCAGTGATTCAGATCACCCGCATGGTAAATGTCTTTGCCATCCAGCCTGCACCAGAATGCCACGCCTTCATCGGTAGACTTAAATGTTTCTACCTGCAATGTACCGTCACCCCAGGTCTCGTATGGTTTGATCGAGACGGTGCGGTCTCTCAGTTCTTCCGGAACCCGTTTCAGCCAGATGTCGGAAGAAAGAATGTACCGGATATCTGCATGATCCTTCGCCAGTTCAAACACTGACTCCGAAAAATGGTCTCCATGGCAGTGACTGGAAAAAACATAAAGGGGCTTATCAGCCGGTACTTCTGGCAAAGCTCCTTCAAAATAGTCAAACAGCAACACAGCGGATTCGGCTTCCACTAAAAATGCACTGTGATGAATGTATGTGATTTTCATCGTAAAATACCCTCTACAAAAAACAAAATGCCCCAAAATTGTTCTGACAATATTGAGGAAATACGAAATTATTATAACATATTTATCCCTGTCTTGCAATTCTTATTGTTATATTTTATAATGATTTTAGTGATTTTATTGGGAGGATGAGATATGCTGACAGTTGGATTAAAGGGGCGACAGGAAGTCATCGTTTCCGAGGCAAATTCCGCAAAAACCATGGGCAGCGGCACATTAGATGTGTTTGCAACACCGTCCATGATCGCGCTGATGGAACTGACCGCATGGAAGAGTGTTGCGGACTATCTGGACGAGGGCTGCGGTACGGTTGGAACATTATTGAACGTGACTCACGACGCACCGACTCCGTTTGGAATGAAGGTTTGGTGTGAAAGTGAATTAGTGGAAGTAGACGGACGCCGCCTGGTATTTGAAGTTGCCGCTTACGATGAGAAAGGCAAGATTGGCGGAGGCCGCCATGAACGCTTTGTGATCCAGAATGAAAAATTCCAGAGCAAAGCAAACAAAAAGGCTGAGTAATAAAACGGATGTAATAAAATTTTATATAAACAAGGGAGATTACAACTATGAAGTACAATTTTGACCCGATGTACACCATCGAATGTTTCAAGGATATTGTAAACGTACCGAGCCCGGTTGGTTACTATCCGCAGATGAATCCGGTTATGGAGCGCTATGCGAAAGAACTGGGCCACGAGATCACATTCGACAACAAGAGCACTGCGTACATCACATTAGAGGGCGAAGACAACTCTAAAACTGTTATGATCGGCGCTCACCTTGACACGATCGGTCTTATCATTAAGAGAATCGATGCCAACGGTATGATCCGCGTGAGAAATCTTGGCGGTATCAACTTCCAGTCCATCGAAGGTGAGACAGTGACTGTACATACTCGTGACGGCAGACATTACACAGGTCTTATGGCTTGTCAGTCCCACTCTGTACATGTGTTTGACGACGCTCGTACTCTTCCGCGTGACGAGAATACGATGATGATCATCCTCGATGAGAAGATCAAAAACGAAGCTGATGTAAGAGCACTCGGTATCCGCCACGGCGATTTCGTTTCCATCGATCCGCGCCCGCAGTTCACACCGAACGGCTTCTTAAAATCCAGATTCATCGATGACAAAGCAGCCGTTGCATGTGCATTTAATACGATCAAATATCTCACAGAAAATAATCTGAAACCGAAATACCGTACTATCTTCGCATTCCCGTACTCTGAGGAGATCGGTATCGGCGGTACTTACGTTCCGGAAGAAGTTTCTGAATTCGTTGCGATCGATATCGGTCTCATCGGTCCGGACTACGACGGCAACGAGTTTAACGTAGCGATCTGCTGTAAGGACAATGCTTCTCCGTACGATTATGAGCTGACAACACGCCTGATCAACCTCGCTGATAAGATCGGCTGTGACTACGCTGTAGATATCTTCTACCGTTACGGTACAGACGCGAGTGCTTCCTTAAAGGGCGGCAACAACCTGAAAGCTGCTGCATTCGGTATGCCGGTTTACTGCAGCCACGGTATGGAACGTACACACATCGACAGCTTAAATAATACCATCGATCTGATGATCGCATATGTATTAGGCGAGTACGAAAACTAAATATCTGACATTTTGCGGATTCGGACTCCTGCCCGGGTCCGCTTTTCTTTTTAATTTTTACACTTTTGTGCATGGTTACTTATTTGGTTACATTGTATTCGTCATTTTGCTTCTTGTATCTTTTTTCTGCGTTTTGTATAATAGAAGAAACTGATTTTGTCACTTTATGCTTGAACGATAGAAAGGATTACGATTATGAAAAAAGGAACTTGGTTACGCCGGACTGTGCTGATGCTTCTTATGGCTTCCTGTATGCTTTTTACTATGTTTCCGTCATATGCAGCAACCGTCCGCACACCTTCAGCCAGCGGAGCTGTTACCTACGGAACCAAAACCGTACATATCGATGCATCTAACAGCAAAGACGGTTATATTATGATGAGATACACAGGAAAGGCTCCGCGTATCAAAGTCCGCATCAAACAGACTGTTGAATATACTTACGATTTAAACACCACCGGTAAATTCGAGACCTTCCCACTGACAGAAGGCAGTGGAAACTACACGATTTCCGTTTTTGAAAATGTTAAAGACAATATGTACTCTACCGCTTTTACCAAACAGATTTCGGTAAAAATGAAGGATGCCAACAGCACATTCCTTTATCCAAATCAGTTCTGTAACTTTAACGGCAGTACAAAGGCGGTCAAGACCGGTGATGAGCTGGTGCAGGGGATCACGGATACGATTGAAAAAGTAGAAGCCATTTACAAATATACCGTTGATAATATTTCCTATGATTACCAAAAAGCAAAAACTGTCAAGAGCGGTTATCTTCCGAATGTCGATGATACACTCAAAACACAAAAAGGCATCTGCTTTGACTACTCCGCACTGATGACATCCATGCTCCGTACCCAGAATATCCCGACAAAGCTGGTTATCGGCTACGCAGGCAGCACCTACCACGCCTGGATCAGTGTTTACACGGAAGAACAGGGCTGGATCGACAATGCCATTCATTTTGACGGCGAAAGCTGGAAATTCATGGACCCGACCTTTGCTTCCAATGGTAAAGACGATCCTAAGATTACGGAGTATATCAATAATCAGACCAATTACATTGCCAAATTCTCTTATTAATATAGACGGAGGTACACTTAATGGCTCAGAAAAAATCACCGTTTACCGGTCTGGCATTATCCGGATTTTGCATGCAGGTTTCTCTCCTGTATCAGGCTGCCGTTCCGCTCTATGAGGGTCTTTCCGTTATGGCGGAGGATGCTCATACGGAAGAGGAAAAAGAGATTCTCTCAGCAATGGCAGACAATCTCCGCATGGGATTTTCCTTTAGCGAAACTGTAAAAAAAGCCGACTGCTTCCCGTCCTACACAGAGGAAATGATCTTCCTCGGAGAACAGACGGGAACTTTGGATGTGACTCTCCAGGGGCTCGCATCTCATTATGAAAAAGAATATAAGCTGGCTGAGAGTCTGCGCCGCGCTCTGACATATCCGGCGATGATGATCTGCATGCTGCTGGTCATTTTATTCGTGCTGTTTATCAAGATCATGCCTGTCTTCACGGATGTTTATCAACAGCTCGGAGCCTCGGTTCCTCCAATCACTCAGGCTGCTATCCGTTTTGGAGGAATGATCAGCGGTCTGGCACTCGCAGTGATCGCAGTTCTTGCATTATTCGTTGTGTTTGCAAAAGTATCCGGTACATCCGGAAAACGACCTGCCTTTGCAGAGTCCATCCTTACTTCCATCAACCAGAAATCCCAAATCAGCCGTATGACTGCACTCCGCAGATTTTGTGACATTCTTTCCGTCACTCTCCGCTGCGGTCTCCGCACCGACCAGGGATTTGAAATTGCCGAACGCATGGTGGACCACCCGGATGTGAAAGGCAAGATAGAAACAGCCCGTAAATCTATCATCGAAGGAACCTCCTTCTATGATGCAGTAAAAGATGCAGAACTTTTCAGCGGTTTTGATCTCCAGCTCATCCGCGTTGCAAGCCGTGCGGGAAAGCTGGATTCTATTCTTGGCAAGATTGCGGACGATTATGATGAAAAAACAAACGATGCACTGGATGAGATGGTGGCACGCATTGAGCCGGTCATTGTAACGGTTCTCGCTGTTGCAGTCGGACTCGTTCTGCTTTCCGTTATGCTGCCTCTGGCAGGCGTTCTCTCTGCGATCGGATAGGAGGCCTGGTTTATGATACACGTAAAACAAAACAGGAAACAAACGCGGCCGTTTTTCGGTTTCCTGCTTTCCGGACTTCTCATCTGCGGATTCCTTTTTTTCTTTCTGATCGGAACCCGGGAAATCGCTTCCAAGACGGAGTCTGAACAACTGCAGGCACTGGATCAGGCGATCCGACGCGCTACGATCCAATGTTACGCCATCGAAGGCCGTTATCCTCCGAGCGTTGAATATCTGGAAGAGCATTACGGTCTTTCCATCGACAGAGAAGCATACTATGTCTTCTACGATGGCTGGGCAAGCAATATCATGCCGGACATCACCGTTTTTCCGGCTTCAAAAGAAGAGGAGGGATTTTCATGGCAGTAAACCGCACAAATCGCTCCAATAGCGGTACAGAGCAGCTTTTTTCCGCCCTTCTGTTTTTTGTATTCCTGCTCTGTACGATTTTTACGATCTTAATCGGAAGCCGTGTCTACGAAAATATCCGTGAACGTGATGATCGTTCCTTCCATACTGACACAGCTCTGGCATACATAACCAACAAAGTCCGTCAGGGCGACATGGCAGACGCTGTCTCCATCCGCGAGAACAATGGCTGTCAGGTTCTTGTCCTGACTTCCGATTATGACGGAATTCTCTATGAAACATGGATTTACCAAAGAGAAGGTGCACTTTGGGAGCTATTCACTCAGGAAGATTCCGGTCTTGATGTGGATTCCGGACAGATGATCATGGATTGTGACCCGGTTTCATTTACCCTTGAGACAAACGAACACGGAACTGCCCTTTTGACCATCTCACTCAATGGCGTCCGTGAAGCGAAAGTCCTGCTGCGAAGCACACAGAAAGGAGGCGCATCATGAAACGAGAACGAACCTCCTACGCTTTTTTAATGGAAATGATCTGGGTCTGCGCCTTTTTCCTGATCTGCGCCAGCATTTTTGTCACAACTTTTGCAAAAGCCGAGCAGGTCAGCCGACAGGCAGACGTTTTAAATCAGGCAGTTCAGGCCAGTTCCAATGTGATGGAAGAAGCATTTGCTTCCTTCTCTGCGGATTCTGACCATTTGGAACTTCTTGCTGATTCCTACGCGACGGATGATTTTTCCATCAACTTAGAGTACTCCACAGAAGATGGCCTTACTACTGTTACGGTAACTGCCGTCAACCCGGAAAATGGAACTGTCATCTACTCCTTGCAAGGTGCGAAAGCCCTTCCGGAAGGAGGCGCATCATGAAAAATCGTATTACGATCGGTATTCCATCCATTATTTTGATCTTTATGATCCTCTGTCTGGCTGTATTCAGCCTGCTCAGTCTCAGCGATGCAAAATCGGCTCTGACATTTGCACAAAAGCGTGCGGACACTGTCCGGATGTATTATGAAGCAGATATGGATGCGCAAACCTTTATCCGTGACTATTGCGCTCTTCCTGCAGACCAGAAACAATCCGATACGGTCATCCATGACGTTCCGATACGTTCCGGTCAGACACTTCATCTGGAACTGGACGCCGATGGATCCACCATTTTATCTTACTATGTATATAACAATACTGACTACGTCATCGACTCCGATCTCCCTGTCTGGGAGGGAAATTAATTTCGATGACAGAAAGGATATCCCATGAACATTGAATCCTCTATGCAGATTTTACAGCAGGCTGTTGAGCGCAATGCTGCCGATATCTTTATGATCCCGGGCATGCCAATTTCTTATAAGATCAATGGCGAAATCCTGCCGATCAATGATAAAAAGATTTTCCCGGATATTATGGACCAGCTGATCAAAGAAATCTACGCCATAGCCGGAAACCGGAACATTCAGAAGATCGAACACGGTGATGATGACTTTTCATTCTCTGTCTCCGGTCTTGCCAGATTCCGTGCCAGCATCATGAAGCAGCGCGGCTCTCTGGCTGCCATTATCCGCGTGGTGCGTTTCGAACTTCCGGACCCGAAGCAGCTTGGCATTCCGAACAGCATTCTTGGAATTTCCAGCCTGAAAAAGGGACTTGTTCTCGTAACGGGCTCTGCAGGAAGCGGTAAATCCACAACGCTCTCCTGTATCATTGACAAGATCAATCATGAGCATCATTCTCATATTATTACTCTGGAAGATCCGATCGAGTATCTGCACCGCCACAACAAATCGGTTGTGACACAGCGTGAGATCGGCCAGGATACAGAGAGCTACATAACCGGCCTCCGCGCAGCACTCCGTCAGGCTCCGGATGTTATCCTGCTCGGCGAAATGCGTGATTACGAAACGATCCGCATTGCATTGACTGCCGCAGAAACCGGACACCTTGTAATCTCTACCTTGCATACGGTTGGCGCAGCCAATTCCATTGACCGAATTGTCGACGTGTTCCCGGCCAACGCGCAGCAGCAGATCCGTGTACAGTTGTCCTCTGTCCTTCAGGCAGTTGTTTCCCAGCAGCTTCTTCCGACTACAGACGGAAAACTGACTCCGGCATTTGAAATCATGTTCCTTAACAATGCGATCCGCAACATGATCCGTGAAAATAAAATTCACCAGATCGACAATGTCATTTCCATGAGTATGTCAGAAGGTATGGTCAGCATGAACAACAGCCTGCTGGCATTGCTCCGTCAGGGCTTGATCGATAAGGAGACCTGCATCATCAACAGTCCGGATCCGGAACAGATGAGAATGCGTCTGGTATAACAATTCAAAGTATGGTATAATATCTTCAGACGTTATACCATACTTTTTTATTATTATTTCAAAGGAGATTTGTCATGGAAGCAAACAAAATTATGCAGATGTTAGAAGATACTGCTTACTACCGTGTAAGTGGTACAGAGGGTGAATTAAAAGCAGCCGAATATCTGAAAGAGAAATGTGAAGAGTTAGGATTTGAAGCACGCATCGAAGCATTCGATGTTGCGATGACTGATATTAAGAAAGCAGTTCTGATCGCAGACGGTAAAGAAATCCCGTGTAAAGGATTCCGTCTCGCAGGCAATGCAGATATCGAGGCTCCGCTTTATTATATGCCGGCAGATGATCCGGTTTCCCTTATGGGCTGCAAGGACAAGATCGTTCTCTTAGATACCGGCGTTCCGTACTGGAAATACCAGGATATCTTAAAGAACGGTGCAGTTGGCTTTATTACATACGACGGCAACGCAAACTTCGAAGATTCTAACATGGACCTCAAGGAATTACGTCCGCATGTAAGCAACGGCGTAAAGATCCCGGGTGTGAATATCAATGCAAAGTCCGCGATCGAACTGGTTCGTGACAATGTTCAGAACGTTCGCATTATCCTTGAGCAGGAAGAGTATACAGGCCAGTCCCACAACGTAGTAATGGACATTCCGGGCGAGACAGATGAAGTGATCGTTCTGACTGCACACTACGATACTGTACCGACTTCCGTTGGTGTGTACGATAATATGTCCGGAAGCGTTGGTATCTTCGGTGTAGCGGAGTATTTTGCAAACCATCCGCATCACTACAGCCTCCGCTTCGTATGGTGCGGTTCTGAAGAGCGCGGTCTTTTAGGTTCCAAGGCATACTGTGCAGCACACAAAGAGGAGCTTGAAAAAGTAGTTCTCAATGTAAACCTGGATATGATCGGTTCTATCATGGGTAACTTTATTGCAGTTTGCAGCTGTGAAGACAAGATGGTTCACTTTATCGAGTACCTGTCCGGTATCGAAGGATTTGGCCTCAAGGCTCGTCAGGATGTTTACGCAAGTGACTCCACACCGTTCGCTGACAACGGCGTTCCGTCTCTGTCCTTTGCACGCATTGCTCCGAACCATACAGCATCCATTCACAACCGCTATGACACAATGGATATCATGAAATCCGAGCACATGGTAAAAGACATTGATTTCATTACAACTTTTGTTGATATCATGGCAAATGCGAAGAAATGTCCGGTTTCCAGAGAGATTCCTGAGAAAGTAAAAGATAAATTAGATATTTATATGGCTCGTAAGCGTGGTTAATTTTAGAGCTGATGCAGGGAGCACCTTTCAGGCGCTCCCTTTTTTCTCCCAGAAAGGAGTGTTTTTATGAGTAAGATCACTATGAAATGGCATGGTCATTCCTGCTTTTCCGTAACTGCTGACGACTATACAATTGTTCTGGATCCATTTGCGGACGGTTCCGTTCCGGGTCTTCCGAATCTGAGACTGAACGCAAACTGTGTATTATGCAGCCACCAGCACAGCGATCATGGATGTACGGACGTTGTTACTGTGACTGAGAGGGAAGACAGTCCGTTCCACGTTCTGAAGATCGACACCTTCCATGACGATGCACAGGGCACCAAACGCGGTCCGAACCGAATCCATATCTTAGAAGCATACGGAAAACGCATCGTTCACTTTGGCGATCTTGGATGTATGCTGACAGCAGAGCAGACAGACTTGTTGAAAAAAGCGGATGTGCTGATGATCCCTGTCGGCGGTTTTTATACGATTGATGCAGTACAGGCAAAGGACATCGTTTCCGCTCTGACTCCGACCGTCGTGATCCCGATGCACTACCGTTCCGATACCTTTGGCTATCCGGTTATCGGCCGTCTGGAAGAATTCACAAAGTATTATAACAACGTTGTAACTTATGAGACAGACACGCTGGTTATCGACGCAGATACCAAAGCCCAGACAGCAATATTGAGTTTATAATTATGGAAAGAATCTATCATTTAACAACAGCACGAATTGGATTTTCCAAGTGGACTTCCGATGATCTCCCGCTTGCCGAACAGCTCTGGGGCAATCCGGAAGTAACCAGATACATTTGTGCCAGCGGCATTTTCTCCCGGAAAGATATCGCAGACCGCCTTACGAAAGAAATCGAAAATGACCGACAGTTCGGTATCCAGTACTGGCCGATCTTTGAACTTGCTTCTGGAAATCTGATCGGTTGCTGCGGTCTCCGTCCTTGCAATGAAACGATGTATGAAATCGGCTTCCATCTTCGCCCGGAGTTTTGGAGACAAGGGTTTGCGGCAGAAGCTGCAAACGCCGCCATTGAATACGCTTTTTCCAATCTTCATGCGGAAGGATTATTTGCAGGACATAATCCTAAAAATATCGCTTCCAAACATGTGCTTGGCAAACTGGGATTTCAGTATGTTCGTGACGAATTTTACGCGCCGACCGGCTTGTATCATCCGTCATATGAATTGAAACAGAACCATTAGGATATAAAAATACGGTGCATATTACTGAACAACAGCATATGCACCGTATTTCCTTTTAAATATGTCTGCGCCACTCTTCCAGGCGATATCTCTGCTTCTTCTTCGCATTCTTTAACTGCTGCAGCATCTCCGGAATATCCTTATTCAGATCTCCTGCCAATACCACATAGTTAGATGCGTGGTTGGTACGGAAAACCGTGCCCGGAGAATCGACATTTTTCAGGAATAATTCCAATTCCTCCACAATCTCATCCGGAGTGATCAGCTCCATCTCACCGCGTTTCACTTCCTCATTCATCTGCGTTCCCTCGTACAAACGAAGTGTCAGGAAAGACGCATATTCCGGATTCATTCCGGTAATCAGCTCCGCTGATTTGATCGCATGATCACGAAGTCCTGCTCTTCCGCCAAGACCGGAGATCAGTGTTACGGAAGTCTTCAGACCGCAGCGTTTCAATTTCTGACCGGCCGTGATGATCTGTTCCGCAGTCACATTTTTATTGATGTGCTCCAGCACACGGTCATCTCCGGACTCTGCGCCAAGGTAGATCAGTTCCAGACCGGCTTCTGCCAGTGCCTTCAGCTCTTCTTCTGACTTTGCGTGAACGTCTCTCGCTGTTCCGTAAGAAGAAACACGCTCGCAGTTCGGGAATAATTTCTTCACATATGCCAGAAGTTCCAATAACACTTCTGTTTTTACTACTAACGCATCGCCATCTGCAAAGAACACACGGCGCACATGCGGTCCATAGTAAGCGCGACACTCGTCAAGATCGCGCATAATCTCTTCCTTTGTTCGGATTCGGAATTGCTTTTCGCGGTACATGTTGCAAAATGTACAGCGGTTGTGGGCGCAGCCGATGGTTACCTGAATGATCAGGCTGTACGCCTCACTCGGGGGACGGTATACAGTTCCCTCATATCTCATAATACTTGGTTCCTCCAATTAAAACTCGCCAAGGCGATCTAATTTCTTCATGATATCAGCCGCACGGTTATCAAATAACAGACGGCTGTTGTAGCGGAAGTAACGCTCACATTCGTTCTCGGACAGGAACTTCACTGCATGGAAGCTTGTGTTCAGCTCTGTGATGAAGATTACCATCTCCTGGCTGTCCTCAAATGTACCCTCCATGAAGTCAAATGCATACTCTAACATCTGCAGAGCCGCATCACACTGCGCTTCAAACTGCTCGCGCTCTTCACCAAACATACCTGCAAACTTTGCAAAAATATCCTCTCCGTCTGTCAGACCTTCACCCTTCGCAGCCTGATAGTAGCGGTTCATGGTATCTAATACATCACGGTAACGGTACTGGTCATCTCTTGTGAGAAGTCCTGCTTTCTTCTTCTGCTCGTACTCCGCCTGAACCTCATCGGACAGTTCTGTAAACGCCGCAAACGGTTCCTCTGCCTCTGCCAGTCTCGCCTTGTACTCTTTCAGTTTACCGAACAGCATTTCCAGATAATTTTCTTTCTTTGTGGATTTGCCGAATTCTACATTTAACTTCGCCAAAATGAGACCAATTACGGAAAGCTTCTCATCGAATGGTGCACTTGCAGCCTGTTCCATCAGTTCCTCATCACGGTTGCCCTTGAGCACTTCATCAATCTGGTACTGAGACTGATATTTATAATAAAGCTCCAGATAGTTTGCAAAATCCTTGGAGATCTTCGCATGCTGAATGTACTGTTTTACTACATCTCTGTCGCATGGCAGACCGATTTTTTCATAAACTTCCAAGAATCTGGAAAGATCCTCCCAGCCTCGCGGAGTCGCAAAGATCTTGCCGTCTACCGTTGTCTCCACCTGATAGAAATACTGCGGTTTCGCTGTCAGGTAGGAAATGATCGCAGGGTGAATCTCCGCCTGCTTCGCATACTCTTTCCAAACGCCGAAATCGGCCTCTACATCGATCTTTTTCACACGGTCGAGTGTGGCAATATCAAAATCTCTTACAGATTTATTGTACTCCGGCGGGTTGCCTGCCGCGGAAATGATCCAGCCATCCGGAATCTTGTGGTTACCAAATGTCTTATACTGCAAGAACTGCAGCATCGCCGGAGCCAGTGTTTCGGATACGCAGTTGATCTCATCGATGAACAGAATACCCTCCTTCAGACCGGTCGCCTCCATCTTATCATAAATGGCTGCCACGATCTCACTCATGGTATACTCTGTTACATGCTTCTCCTCGCCTCCGTAATTCTTCTGGGAAATAAACGGAAGACCAATGGCACTCTGACGAGTGTGGTGTGTGATGGTGTAAGAAACCAGACCGATCTGACATTCTCTCGCCACCTGCTCCATAATCTGAGTTTTACCGATTCCTGGCGGTCCCATCAAAAGCACCGGTCTCTGTCTCATGGACGGAATCTCATATTCACCATGGCTGTCTTTTGTAAGATACGCCTTGATGGTATTCTTAATCTCTTCTTTCGCTCTCTTAATATTCATTCTGATATCCTCTTTATAAAAATCTGCGTTCCCGCAAATTAGTTATTACCACTTTGCCACCTTAACTTCTTCACCAATATCCTCCGGCGATAAAATGATCTTGATCGCCCACGGCGGAACATCCACGTCGTTGTAATTTTCCTGCATGAACACAAATGCCACATCATATACAGGCATTTTCACAGGAAAAATGCCGTAACCGTCAGTGAAATAGATCAATCCCTTGAGGCTGCGGAACTTCTGCGCCTTCACCATCTTATCCACGTGAATAAACGCCGGACGGAAATCCGTACCGCCCATTCCGTGCAGCTCCAGATTGTCCATATAGTAACGCAGATCATCGTGATTCTGGATCAGCACATCCTCCCGCACCTGATCATCGCACTGGATAATGTGAATGTTGACCTTTTTAAAGAAACTCTCGGAATGAGAAAGTACGGAGTACGTTTCCTCCAGGAACTTCTTCACGAGATCTCCGGAACAGGACATAGACGTATCAATGACGATCACAAAATCCTCAATCCTGCGGATTTCCTTCGTCTCCATCGGTTCGATCAGAGGCATATTTCCGTAAAGCTCCATGCCATAATGGTAAAATACGTAGTCAAACGCGTCCGGATCCACCTGAACTGTCTCTTTTAATACGGAAAATTTCCGCAAGAACTCTTTATAATTATACCGCTCACGGTTCTCCACCGCCAGCTGGTTCATCAGGTCTTTGTCATCATCCGAGGCTTCATTGGCAAATGCCTCCATCTCGACCTGCATCTTCTCACGCTTGTCATCCCAGTCTTCCTTGCGGTTGCGAACCTGATTCGGCTGCGGAGGCTTCTCATCCTTTCCCCATTTGCAATGATCATCACGCCAGAACTCCGCTGAAAAACGCTGATATTCTTCTTCCGTCAGATTCAGCTCCTGAAGCGCTTTGTAAACGCTCTCCGCGTTGAAGACCGTGATCTTTTTCTCCAAACGACCGTACAGATCCCTTCTCGCAGAAGACAGTGGCAAATGCACACAGGAACGGTACAGACTGTCAATGATCGACTCGACCGCAATATCACAAGCCAGATTCCAGTAATCCTCTGCTCGCTTCTTCCGGTTCCAGATATGACAGAACAGACAGTGCAGGACCGCATGCAGATATACACGGTTTACATAAATTCTACTCTTTTTATACATGGCGGCCAGTTTGGACGGATTGAAAAATAATCCGCTTCCGTCAGTCGCGATTCCGCGCACCGCCAGATCCGGTGCAAAATACAGAGAGCTCAGGGATACATCCAAAAAACGCATGGAGAGGTAAATCTCATTTCTGGCATTTCTCAGTATTTCCATACACACGGACACAAATTCTTCCTGGTCCACCCGCTCATAATAGATGGGCGAAACATATCTTGACTCTTCCGGCACAGATTCTGTCTCCTTTCCGGGCTATTTAAAACTCAAATTTCTTCTTTTTCGTCGGATACAAACGGCGCTTCAGATCCAATAACATTCCGGACGCCTCCGGAAGTTTATACTTTGACGACTCCGCGATCAAGTCATCCATCTGCTGTTCTGTCAGATACGGAGCCGCCTGTTCATTTCTTCTCTCTCCGTACTGATTTACCACCCAGCGGAAATTCTCGCCGTTGGTAATATTTGCAAGCAGTACGCCGTACAGATTTCCCAATAAATATCCTTCGTATTTCTCCTTCGCACCGGCTGTCAAACAGTGCGGAAACATCAGACGATTGATCGCGATCTCCGCCGCATCACTGACTTCCTCTTCTATCTCTTCCCAGAAAAATACTTTGTCATACTTATCATACTGGATTTTCTTATCCATAATGCAATAGCGATACTTCTGACCGCTGCCGTGAATACTGAAGCTCAGATTTCTCGCCGGGGAATTCTCGATGGATTCGTCGTAAAATTCCGGGAAAACGACTCTGGAAATCTCCTTCTCTCCGCCCTGTCCATCCGGAACAATGCTGTGGACGATCACACGATCGGTAATCTCCGTCACAAAATCACGGAGTGCTGATTTCTCGTCTGTATCCAGATGAATATAAATTTCCCTGATATTTCTGCATCCATTAAAAATGCCGCCGCCCACTTCGCGTGTCTCCGCGTAAAAATGCAGCGTCTTCAGTTTCTCACAATTATAAAATCCGTAACGTCCGATTCTCCGAAGCGTCTTTGGAAGATACACCTCTTTGATATCGGTTCTCGCAAACGCACGGTCTGCCAGCTCCGTCACAGGAAGTCCACCCAATGTCTCCGGAACAACACAGACAGTACCCGGATCCAACACCCGGATAATGCTCGCTCCACCATTTTTTTCTACAAATTCGAATCCATTTTCTATCATAATCCTCTACCTGATTACACTCAAAAATAGCAGGAACCGATCTTATCTTACCCAAGACCTGTCCCTGCTATTTATTTTAACTGATTATGCCTTTTTAGTCAATTTCCTCATCGCACTGAATCGGTAATAGTAAATCACAAAAGCAATGGAGGTCGCACTCCAGCTCAGCGGATAGCTGAATAATGTTGTATAGAGATCCGGACGGATAACGCCTGCCGTGAAAATCCATACCACGCGCAGAATGCAAGTTCCAACGCAAATAATCAACATTGGTACAAACGCATCGCCGATACCACGCAGAGTACTCGGGAATACATTTACACATGCGTAACAGAACCAGAACGGAGCCTGGAACTTAATGATCGCCATACTGTCCGCCAGCACCATCGGATCATCTGTAAACAGCGCACTGATCGCCGTGCCAAATGTATATACTGCAGCCGCCAATATCGCAGTCGCAGTCAGAGTCATACCCAGACCCACATACGTTCCCTTTTTCAGTCGGTCGATCTTTCTCGCACCATAGTTCTGACCGGCAAAGGTTGTAATAGAAATGCTCAATGCATCCATGGTCATCCAGAAGATACCGTCAATCTTTCCGAATACTGCCCAGGCAGCGATCGTATCAGTTCCGAATCCGTTGATATTCGCCTGAATCACGATATTGGATACGGAATACATCACAGACTGCATTCCGGCCGGAAGACCGATCTGAATGATTTTTTTCAGGATCATTCGGTCCATCTTAAGTGCTTTGATTTCGAATCGATAGGATTCTTTTGAACGCATCAATGTGAACAAAACCAGAAAAGCTGCCATAGCCTGAGAAAGAATTGTAGCAAGTGCCGCACCTGCCACTTCCATCTTCAAAATCACAACAAAGATAATATCCAGCACAATGTTGGTCAGGCATGCGCAGATCAGGAAAAACAGCGGACGTTTTGAATCACCGACCGCACGGAGAATCGCTGCACCCATATTGTAAAGCAGGTTTCCGATCACGCCCATGAAATAAATACGCATGTAAGTCACGGAATAATCGATGATCTCTTCCGGAGCACCCATGGCACGGATCGCTGCTGGCGCAAAGATCTGTCCAATGATCATCAGACATACTCCGCCTCCGATCGCCAGACAAAATGCCGTGTGTACGGACTTTTTTACCATCTCCGAGTTTCCCGCACCGTAATATTGAGAAACCACGACAGAAGAACCGGAAGACATACCAACAAAAAATCCAACCAAAAGGTTGATCAGCGTTCCTGTGGTTCCGCCAACTGCTGAAAGAGCTTCTTTACCAACAAAACGGCCTACAATGATCGCATCCGCCGTATTATAGAGCTGTTGGAAAAACGTTCCGAACAAGATCGGAAAGAAAAAGATCAGAATCTGCTGCCAGATGACGCCTTCCGTAATTCCATTTTTTTGTACTGCTATTTCACCATTCTTACTCATAATTCCCACCTGTAAATCCTTCGTGAAAACACAGGGGATATTACGACAATTCCGGCCATAACATCCCCTTGTTGAGTTTCTTCTGTAAAATAATTAGAGCATATGCGCGCGCAGGAAGTCACCGCTCTGTGCGCAAAGATAGGACGGCGGAATGTCAAGGATGGTCTTGCATCCGCTCATACCCTCCTGTTTCATACGGAATGCAGCTCTTGCACAAGCTGCGATCACGGAAGATGTGAATTCCGGGTTGGAATCTAACTTTAAGCTGTACTCGATCACATGATTGTGCTCCAGATTCCATCCTGTCTTACCGCTGCGGATCACAAAACCGCCGTGCGGGAGTGCAGAATGGTCGCGCTTCATCTCTTCCTCTGTAATAAAATGTACAGTCGTATCGTAATCTGCGAAATATGCCGGCATAGTCACGATATCATGCTCGATCTGTGCCAGATCTGCACCTTCCTCTGCCACTACGAAACACTCACGTGTGTGTTTCTCTCTTGTGATCAGATCCGGTGTCTCACCGCCGCGGATTCTCTCCAGCGCACTGTCTACCGGAATTGTGTACTGTCTGCAGTCCTTAACACCTGCCACACGGCGCACAGCATCAGAATGACCCTGGCTCACGCCCTTGCCCCAGAATGTATAATCCTTTCCATTCGGAAGAACTGCATTCGCATATACACGGTTCAGAGAGAACATACCCGGGTCCCAGCCTGCAGAGATCACTGCCACGTGACCGCTCTCTTTCGCTGCTGCATCAACATTTGCAAAATGCTCCGGAATCTTAGAATGATTATCAAAGCTGTCTACTACTGTAAAGTACTTTGCATACTCCGGTGTCTGTACCGGAAGGTCTGTCGCACTTCCTCCGCAAAGAATCAGTACGTCCACCTCGTCTGCATGATTTTTCGCCTCATCGGCACGATATACGGAAACGCCCTCGGTCAGGATCTTCACCGTTGCCGGGTCACGTCTTGTAAACACTGCTGCCAGCTCCATATCCGGGTTATTTTTCACCGCACACTCAATGCCGCGTCCCAGATTGCCATAGCCCATGATACCAATTCTGATTGTCATAACTTACTACCTCCATGTTGTCTACAATCTTCTTACATTTTAGCAACGGTGGGAGTGAGTGTCAATCAGTTTCGTCTGATAATGCAGAAAAGCCTTCCAACAGCTTCTTGTTACGGATGTCTCAATCCTTCCCACTGGTCTCGTTTAGGTGCCGGAATGTCCACCCCAAGTATAATCTTCACAAGCCACACAAAAAAGAACAATACCAATACCGGAATGACACAAGAAGTCACAAGCAGTACCGCCAGCGCCTCCAGATAATGATTCAGAACATTTTCAACTTTATCTGTTGCAACCGAAACGGTCTCCGTCACTGTAGACAGAAGTTCCGAGAAAATATTGCCTTTTTTCTCCTCTTCTTTGGCTGCACTCAACTCCGAATCCTCTTCAATCTCCTCCGTGGTATCCAGCGCCAGATCGATGGTGCTCTGAATGGAAGAATGATAAGTGTCCTCGATCAGATTCGAGATTCCCACACTGGCCGGAATCACGAGAACGATCGCCATTCCAAATACCGCAAGCTTTGCTGCAAGCTGCTTTGCCACATGGTTTCGGAACAAAACCGCCACAACACCGGCTCCGCATGCCAACGGGATCAATAGTTTAAATGCCGCATATCCGGTAATCGTCACCAGATATTTTTCCAGATAAATGGCGCTGAGCACCAGCAAAAATACCGTACTCAGATCTGCCAACTTCTCTGCTATCGGGGTCGCTGCATCTCCCGGGATCATGGTAATCGCCACACTCACACCCGTGGCTGCCCCTGTCAGCTTCATAACCGTCTCTCGCTTCTCATCCAAGGCTTCTATCGTCTGCTTATGTACTTCCGGCGACGCTGCATAATCCGCAATCTTATAAAAAGAAACCAGCGCAACAACGGCTAATACAACGATAACGAGCCACGGCTTCCAGCCTCGTTCGTATAGTCTGTTCATTTACGACATTCTCCTTTCAATTTCTCTTGTAGATCATTTTCCTAAAAGGACAAAGTTTTACCTTACACTTTTCATTTTATACGATTACACCGGTTTTTCAATGGTGCAAAAAGAGAAATAGCGCAGGCTATTGGGACGATCTGCCCCCATTACCCACGCTATTTTCTCAAAAATTTGGCCTCATTACGCCATATTAAAATTTGTCTCTTTATATCCCGCAAGAATATCCGCCATCTCCTGGCCGTATTCTTTTGCGTAATCCGCCAGCACTTTGGCACTGATTTCTTTTCCTGCTTCTCCAAAAACAGCTTCACACACTTCTGCATATGCCCAGTAGGAATGTGCGTTGTGGTATTCAAAATTTCTCAAGCCTTCCGGATTCTTTGTGATCTGCATGTCAGGAGACATGTTCGCATTCTTGACAGACTGGATGCAGTAATCGTGATCATGCAGTGTCTGCGGTACTACATAAGTGATCTCCGGGTTAAAACCGCGGCAGATGGAAGCATCAAGAACGCTGCAGTACGCGAGACCCGCCTCTTTTAATCCCATGCTCTTGAACTGTGCATGCCATGGGCAGGTATGTACATGGAATGTATAATCCGGTGCAAACTCAGTCACTTCGGAACGGTTCTGCGCGCCTAACGCCAAAATTTCTTCTGTATTTACCCACTCACCGTAGCGGCAGTATGTCTCATAAGTCAATGCCTGACCGTCACGGATCGCACGCTGTGCCATGCGACGGCCGCGCTGGCTTCCATAATACTGTGTACCATGAATGAAGGCTGCCTTGCCGCGCTCACCAAATGCCTCTGTCATGTATACATAATACTTTGCTGCGATAAACGCATGTGTCATTTCGTTGAATCCCATGGTCATTTCCTCCTTATTATTTCTCACCCAGAATATCAGAAAGTTTTGCAAACTGTTCCAGAGACAGTGCCTCGCCGCGCACAGTTGCCGGGAGTCCCATCTGCTCGATCGCCGCAAGGATCTTCTCCTTGGAATACGGAATCTCCGGAGAGTTGTTGAGACCATTCTGCAGAGTTTTTCTTCTCTGATTGAAAGACGCGCGGATGATGCGGAACATATGCTCTGCGTCATTTACCTTTACCGGCATTTCTTTGTGTCTTGTCAGGCGGATTACCGCGCTGCCGACATTCGGACGCGGAATAAAACAGTTCGGCGGAACATTTGCAACGATTTCCGGCTCCGCATAGTACTGCACAGCCAGAGAAAGGGCGCCGTAGTCCTTAGAACCCGGACCTTCCTGCATACGGTCTGCAACCTCTTTCTGCACCATAACCGTAATATTATCAATCGGAACTCCGCTCTCAAACAGTCCCATAATGATCGGTGTTGTAATATAATATGGAAGATTCGCAACCACTTTGATCGGACGGCCATTATTATATTTTTCCGCGATTTCTTTAATATCTACTTTTAAAATATCTTCGTTGATGATTGTTACGTTATCGTAACCTGCCAATGTCTCACCAAGAATCGGGATCAGATTTTTGTCAATCTCAACCGCTACAACCTGGCGTGCATTTTCCGCCAGATACTGTGTCATGGTTCCAATACCAGGACCAATCTCCAGAACACAGTCTTCCTTTGACACACCAGCAGAAGAAATGATCTTTTCCAAAACATGAGTGTCGATCAGGAAGTTCTGTCCAAACTTCTTCTGGAACATGAATTCGTATTTCTGAATGATTTCTATGGTGTTCTTTGGGTTTCCAAGATTTGCCATATTGCCTCCTAAACGATTCGATACAGTCTCTTTGCATTTTCCGCAGTCACACGGATCACATCCTCCACGCTCATTCCCTTGATCTCAGCCATTGCCTCAACCACATGCGGGAGATATAAAGAGGAATTTCTCTTGCCGCGATACGGAACAGGTGCCAGATACGGACAATCCGTTTCGAGAACCAGCTTGTCCATCGGCGCATATTCCACAACTTCTTTTAATTTCTTACCATTTTTGAATGTCAGCACACCACCGACGCCAATATAGTAGTCCATGTTCAGATATTCGCGCGCCATCTCCACTCCATAGGAAAAGCAGTGGATGACACCGCCCGTCGTATCCTTGTGCTCAGACTTCATGATTTCCAATGTATCCTGCGCCGCATCACGGCTGTGGATCACCACCGGAAGTCCTGTCTCTTTCGCGATCTCCAACTGGCGCACAAACCATTCCTTCTGCACCTCGCGCTCCACATTGTCCCAGTAATAATCCAGACCGATCTCACCGATCGCCACAATCTTTTCATGTGAAGCATTTGTCTTGATCCACGCAGCATCTTCCTCTGTCATTTCTCCGCAGTCACTCGGATGAACGCCAAGCGCACCGTATACAAATGGATACTTCTCTGCCAATGCCAGTGTCGTCTTACAAGATCTCATGCTGGCACCTATATTTACAATGGTTCCTACACCATGCTCTTTCATGCTCTCAAGCAACTCATAACGGTCCGCATCAAAATCTTCGTCATCGTAATGAGCGTGCGTATCAAAAATATATTCCATTTTTACATTCTCCAAATTTATAAACCAAAATCCGGCATTTTACCCGTCTTCTATGCGGCAACTACTGCACCCGCCAGCCACACCAGCAGCAAATGCACCGGGTAGAACACATAAGGCACCAGCCCCAGTTTTCTTCCCCTCTCTCCATTGTAACGGCTGATGAAGAAAAATGCAATCCATGCAAATAAGACTTCCACACCAAAACCGTAAATCAATGCCAGAACCACGCACCCGGCTGCTGTCTGCTCTGCCGGCCGATATCGGAACACATACAAAACAACGATTAACAGCAAGCCCATCGCACCATAGTCGGAACTCAACATTTCCGTTGTAAACATGGTCGCGACAACACTCCAGAACGCAAGAACAAGTCCCAGGCATTTTCCGCCAATATCCGCCTTCCCAAACTGCTTCTCCAGCGTCTCCAGCATCTTCATACAAATGAGTCCGAGCAACAGCGTCACAATTGTATTCTGCGCCCGCGAATACCACATTTCTCCCGTGAGCATCAGATTAAACGGAACCTCCGACACCAAAGCGAACAAAGCAATCCGCGCCACATAACGATTCCAGTCACGGGTCCACAAGAATCCCTGTACCAGCAAAAATGCATAAAGCGGAAAAGCCATCCGCCCAACAAGGCGCATGGCTATTCCGATATTCTCCACCAACGGGCTTACCTGATTCAGGCCGCTGCCAAAAATGATCGAAGCAGCTGCATGATCCAGAAACATAGTGCCCATTGCCAAAATCTTCAGTTTTTCAGACGTAAACCGCCCGCTCACTAGCAAACCTCAGAGCCCGGTTTCATATCTTTCTCCGGAACCATCAGTGCAAGGTTATCCTCATCATCACCGGCACAAAGAATCATACCCTCGGAAAGAAGACCAGCCCGTTTTGCCGGTTTCAGGTTTGTAACAACCATAACCTTCTTACCAACCATCTCTTCCGGTTTGTACCAAGCTTTGATACCACTTACGATCTGTCTTACTTCAGAACCGATCTTAACCTGAGAGCAAAGAAGTTTTTTGGATTTCTTCACTTCTTCACATTTGATGATCTCACCGATCTGGAACTGTAATTTCTCGAAGTCTTCGTATGTGATCTCCGGTTTCTTCTCAAGATCAACCACATTTTCCTTCACTTCTTCAGCTGGAGCATTGGCAGCTGCCTCAGCAGCCTTCATAGCCTCAACCTTTTCCATTACTTCTTTCACATCCAGACGTGCGAAGAGGATCTCCGGTTTCTCAACAACTTTATTGCCATTCGGGTACAGACCAAACTGATCCATATCTGCGAATGCTCTCTTTGTTGTATTTAACTGAGCGTAAATCTTAGCAGCTGTATCCGGCATAAAGGACTCGAGCAAAGAAGCGCCGATTGTGATCGCCTCAACCAGGTTGTAAAGAACAGTTGCAAGACGGTCTTTGTTTGCCTCGTCCTTTGCAAGTGTCCACGGAGTTGTTTCGTCGATGTACTTGTTGCTGCGACGGAAGATGTTGAAGATCTCTGTGATCGCATCTGCAACACGGAGCTTATCCATCTTGTCATTCGCTTTCTTCACTGCCTCAAGTACAGTTGCCTTTAAGTCTTCATCAACTTCAGCTACAACGCCCTTGTTCTCAACAACGCCGCCGAAGTATTTATTTGTCATGGAAACAGTACGGTTTACAAGGTTTCCAAGAATGTTTGCAAGGTCAGAGTTCATACGCTCAACCATTAACTCCCATGTGATCACGCCATCGTTCTCGAACGGCATTTCATGGAGTACAAAGTAACGAACTGCGTCAACGCCGAAGAAATCAACAAGTGTATCTGCGTAAAGAACGTTACCTTTGGACTTGGACATCTTACCATCGCCCTGTAACAGCCACGGATGACCAAATACCTGCTTCGGAAGCGGAATATCCAGAGCCATCAGGAAGATCGGCCAGTAAATAGTATGGAAGCGGATGATATCTTTACCGATCAGGTGAAGATCTGCCGGCCAATATTTCTTGTACATATCGTCATGGTTGCCGTCGCAGTCATAGCCAACACCTGTGATATAGTTTGTAAGCGCATCAAGCCATACGTATGTTACATGCTTCGGATCGAAATCAACCGGAACGCCCCATGTAAAGGAAGTTCTGGAAACGCAAAGGTCCTGTAATCCCGGAAGAAGGAAGTTGTTCATCATCTCATTCTTTCTGGATACCGGCTGAATGAATTCCGGATGTGTGTTGATATGGTCAATTAATCTCTGCGCATATTTGCTCATACGGAAGAAATAAGCTTCCTCTTTCGCCGGCTGTACCGGACGACCGCAGTCCGGGCATTTGCCGTCTACAACCTGAGATGCAGTCCAGAAGGACTCACACGGTGTACAGTAAAGACCCTCGTAATGACCTTTGTAAATATCATCCTGCTCATAGAGCTTCTTAAAGATCTTCTGAACCTGTTTCTCATGATAATCGTCAGTTGTACGGATAAATTTGTCGTAGGATGTGTTCATTAAATCCCAGATACCTTTGATCTCGCCTGCAACCTCGTCAACGAACTCTTTCGGTGTCTTGCCTGCGTCCTGAGCCTTTAATTCGATCTTCTGACCGTGCTCATCAGTACCTGTCTGGAAAAATACATCATAACCCTGCTCTCTTTTGTAGCGGGCAATCGCGTCTGCTAACACGATCTCGTAAGTGTTGCCGATATGCGGCTTACCGGATGTGTAAGCAATGGCTGTTGTAATGTAATATGGTTTTTTACAATTCTGGCACATAAGTTTTGTCCTCCTGTTTTCAAATATATGATTTGTTCGGGCTGATTTTAGGTATAAAAAAAGCCCGTCTTTTTCTTAAAGACGAGTTCCCCCGTGTTACCACTTTAATTCAGAAGTACCTCGCGATACTTCCCTCATCGGCTGCTCTCCCAATATCTCGGAATTCACAGTCTGACACGCTAACGGGCGCTTCCGGCATGACCTAAATGCTCTTTCAAACACCTCAGCCACACAGCTCCGGGTCCATCTTCCGCAAACTTCCCGCTCCCCGCTCACACCTACCCGGGGTCTCTGAAAGCAACGATTCACTCTGTTGCTCTTAAGCTTCTTTTTTGCGTACTCTTCCCTTCACAGCTTTTAACCATATATGTGTTTAGTCTAAACTTTTCTGACTATTTTGTCAAGGTGTGGTGAGGAAGATTCGCAAAGTTTTCCTCCCAGAAATTTTCTATTTATGCGCCTTTGCAACTGTCAGTTCATTGTTTATCTGTTTTTCTTTTGATATAATAAATCCCACAGGTGCTACCATTTTCGGTAGGCGGTTTGCCCTCTCCATTACTTATACCATAGTGCCTAATCAATGGAACTGTAGAAAGGGGAGGATGCTTATGTTAACACTTGAAGGTCTTATTGGTGTCATCAGCTTATGTTTAGCAGCTTATGGTCTTGGATATTCAATTGGTTATAATAATGCAAAAAAGTAATCGCCTGTCCTGAGAAAACTCGCGATTACTCTTTTTGCTAGTTATGAGGACTAACCGTCTATCGGCACTACCGTTTCTTCTAATTACTCTTCATCCGGCTGCTGCCCAT
>SVDR01000016.1 GCA_015057755.1 Lachnoclostridium sp. | reverse complement strand
TAAGGGCGGATAAAACGCAGTGAAGCAAAGGCAGTCAGCCTAATTTGAGATAGTATGGGATTTTCTGCAGATACTTATATTATTACTAAATTAAATCCACATTTTAACGAGCATCCTTCCTCAATATACCATTTGCAAGTACAACCATGGCCAGTACAGCTATGATCGCTGCAGTCGCGGAGGTGATGGTCAGTGTGTAATTTCCGGTCATGTCGTACATCGTTCCGAAGATCGTAATAAACGGTGCAGAGATCAGAAGACCCAACATGGACACATAGGAATAACCGCTGCCATATGTGTCACCCTTCCAGAACAGTCGGCAGAAGAGCGGCATCATAACGGTGGAGAGCGGCATGGTAATTCCGTAAATAAATGAGCCTGCGGTCAGTGTGGCCGGAGTTCTCAGGAAGATCAATATATGGCCAAACAAAGCAATCAAAGTGGAAATGATAAACATTTTGATGATTCCGTAGGAGTCACAGAGTTTTCCAAGGAAGAGCTTTGTTGCCATATTTGTGAACAGCGCCAGTGATGTCAGAGTCGCTGCTGCAGCAAATTCCATTCCACTGAATTTACCGATGGACGGAAGATACTGGTTTAAGAAGGAACTGATGATCGCACATGTGTATGCGGTCAGGGAAATCAGGAACAGCGGCTGTTTGATGAAATAGCCGAGGCTTTCCTTTTTTGCAGGACCCTTTGCAGGTTTTACCGGCACATAAGTCTCATCCGCGCCATATGGAAGCATTCCCAGATCCTCCGGTTTATAACGGAGAATAAAAATAGAGAATGGAAGCACAAGACCGGCCATGGCGGAACCGATGATGAGATAACAGGTTCTCCAGCCAAGCATCGGGATCAGAGTGCCAAGCGCGCTGCTTCCCAGCATACCTACGAGACCTGCACAAGCTGCGGAAATGCCGACAGCAGTACCGGTACTCTTATAGAACCAGTTGCCGAGTAAAATCGGAGCCGGGATCATACCGATAAATGCTGCAGCGCATCCCTGCAGAGTACCAAATAAGTAGAACTGCCACAGCTCGTTAAATGTACTCATTAAGATGTTGGAACCGCCCATTACGATGGCGGCTGCACTAACGAGCAGTCGCACATCATATTTGCGGAATGCTTTTGCTACAAACGGGATCACGAGTGCCTGGCTCATGGTTGCAAGTGTTCTGTAAAAGGAGAACTGTCCGAGTTCTACACCAAGATCCTGACTGACAGGGGACTAGAATACACCGGCGCAGTTGCTGATCAGACCAAGACCTGCACCCTGCATCATGCAGCAGGTGATTAGGATCAGCCACGCATAGTGAAATTTTGTATTTTTTCGATTCATAATTATTTCTTCGGTTTAATTGCCTGCGGAACAACATCTTTCGGAATACCGCATTCATATTTACCGCCGCCGAGACGGGAGTTGAGCTCTTTCTTAGCAGCTTCGATCTTGTCCGGATTCTCGTACATGTCGATCGCTGTTGCAGCCATAACTTTTGCGGAGAAGATCATACCCTTGTGAGCGATAGAGGATTTACCCTGGGATGTCCACTGCCATGTGTGAGCCGGAGTGCCTGCAACCTCTGTGAGGCCCTTGAACTGAACAGTCGGGCATACGTAACTTACGTCTCCAACATCTGTGGAACCGGCCATGCAGCCCTCTACATCTGCGAGCGGCATGATGAAATCATACAGTGCAGCATCTGCGTACGGAGCCATAACTGCTTCTGCAGCAGCCTTGTTGCTCTTTTCGTAGTTCTTTAATTCTTTCTGGATATCCAGTTTCTTGCTGCCGAATGTTGCATGATATGCAGCAGCGATTTCCTGCTCTTCAGCTGTATAGCCTTCTCTTTCGATAGCGATGGCATTTTCATACATTACTTCCTGTAAAGTTGTGTTATCAACCAGGTTGGAACATGCTTTGATGAATTCCATTTCCATCTTTGTGCCTGTCATGAGAGCAGCACCTCTTGCGATATCGTTGATGCGCTCAAAGATCTCTTTTACCTGCTCGTTCTTTGGAGCACGGATTAAGTAAAGTACTTCAGCGTACGGCTGAACTACGTTCGGAGAGAAACCGCCTGTGTTTGTAATTGCATAGTGAACTCTTGCTTCCTGGATGATGTGCTCTCTTAAGTACTGAACGCCTGTATTCATAAGCTCAACTGCATCCAGAGCAGATCTTCCTTTTTCCGGAGAACCTGCAGCATGAGATGCAATACCGTGGAAACGGTAGGAAACCTGGTAGTTTGCAAGGGAGCTGCCTACCCATACTTCGTTTGTATCCATCGGGTGCCATGTAACTGCGAAATCTACATCATCAAATACGCCGTCTCTTGCCATGAATGCTTTACCGGATCCGCCTTCTTCGCCCGGGCAGCCAAAGAATACAACAGTACCTTTTTTGCCGTTCTTCTCAAGATATTCCTTCATAGCGATTGCAGCACCGATGGAGCCTGCACCAAGAAGGTTGTGGCCGCAGCCGTGGCCGTTTGCACCCTCAACCAACGGTTTCTTTTCTACGCAGCCTGCCACCTGGCTGATACCGGAAAGTGCATCGAATTCGCCGAGGAAACCGATCACCGGTTTGCCGGAACCGAATGTACCTGTGAATGCTGTCGGGATATTTGCAACATTCTGTTTCACTTCAAAACCTTCTTTTTTGAGAAGATCGCAGAGAATTTCCATGGATTTATACTCAAGGAAAGCTGTCTCCGGATTGTCCCAAACAAGGTCACTTGCTGTGCAGATCGCTTCACGCTCGCGATCAATTGCCATTAAAGCTTCTTTCTTTGTGATTGCCATAATAAAACTCCTCTTTTTTTGTAAAATTAATAGCTGCATTTATAAAAAGAGGATGCCCTTGTGGGACATCCTCTTTCGCATATCACACCTACGTTCGGGCGTAATTGTATGTAGCAGTTGATTATTTCATGATCTTTCTGAAGAGAGCAATGAAATCTTCGATTGTAGCATCTTTCGGGTTGCCCGGTGCACATGCATCGTTGAATGCGGACTCAGCAAGGAACGGAAGATCTTCTTCTTTCAGTGCCTCGAGAACTGTCGGGATACCAACATCGATGGAGAGCTGCTGAACTGCGCCGATAGCTGCTTTTCTGTACTCTTCAACGGACATCTCGTCAACACCCTTAACGCCCATTACACGAGCGATCTCACGGTACTTCTCGCCTGTGCACTCCTGATTGAATTCCATAACGATCGGAAGCATCATAGCACATGCAACACCGTGCGGTGTGTCATATACTGCACCGAGTGTGTGAGCCATGGAGTGAGCGATACCAAGACCTACGTTGGAGAAGCCCATACCAGCGATGTACTGACCGAGAGCCATGTCTTCACGACCCTTTGGTGTGTTAGCAACTGCATCGCGGAGGGATCTGCCGATGATCTCGATTGCTTTGATGTGGAACATGTCTGTCATTTCCCAAGCGCCTTTTGTTGTGTAACCTTCGATCGCATGAGTTAAAGCATCCATACCTGTGGAAGCTGTTAAGCCCTTCGGCATAGAGGACATCATATCCGGGTCAACAACTGCGATGATCGGCATATCGTGCGGGTCAACGCAAACGAATTTACGTTTTCTCTCAACGTCTGTAATAACGTAGTTGATTGTAACTTCTGCAGCTGTACCTGCTGTTGTCGGAACTGCGATGATCGGAACACACGGTTTTGTTGTCGGAGCTACGCCCTCAAGGCTTCTAACATCCTCGAACTCCGGGTTGGCGATGATGATACCGATTGCTTTTGCTGTATCCATGGAGGAACCGCCGCCGATTGCGATGATGTAGTCAGCACCGGATGCTTTGAATGCAGCAACACCAGTCTGAACGTTTTCGATTGTCGGGTTCGGTTTGATGTTGGAGTAAATCTCGTAAGCTAAACCAGCCTCTTCTAAAAGAGCAGTAACTTTTGTGGATACGTTGAATTTGATAAGATCCGGGTCAGAGCATACAAATGCTTTCTGGAAGCCGTGAGCCTTCGCCTCATTTACGATCTCAGCGATAGCGCCTGCGCCGTGGTAAGATGTCTGGTTTAACATAATTCTGTTTGCCATGATAAAAACCTCCCTGTAGTTGGTAAAATTATTTGCAAGCAACTGCATTCCCCTACAGTTGCCCTGGGTACATAAGACCGTTAATATTATATCATACAGTGCGCAAAAAGGAAATAGTAAGGAGAGAAAATTGTACTTAAATTTGTACAAAGAACCGACATGGACCGGAACAAAAAAAGAAGGCACCCCAACGGGATGCCTTCTTATCATTTACTGTGCTTTAATCTCCTTCCAGAGCGCACTGTACATATCATCTGCATCGGTTCCCAGGTACTGGTAAACTTCACAATTCTCTAAAAGTTCATCATCCGGGAAGACGTATTTGTTGTTCTGAGTCTCTTCGTCTAACATCTCAAATGCGCCTGCGTTCGGAGTTGCATATGTGATATATTCGAAGTTCTTCAATGCGATGTCCGGTCTGCAGAGGAAGTCGATCCATTTCTCCGCGTTTTCCTTGTTCTGGGCGTTGTACGGGATTACCCATGCATCGATCCAGACGTTGGAGCCTTCCTCCGGGATTACGTATTTCAGTTCGTAATCCAGATTCAGAAGTTCAGCCTCTTCCTGTAAATACAGGAGTTCGCCGGAATAGATAACACCCACGGCAGCTTCGCCATTGAGCATCTTGTCACGGACCTGATCCACAACGTATGCCTGAACCAGCGGTTTCTGTTCTAAGAGCATATTTTTTGCTTCTTCCAGTTCAGCAGCATCCGTAGAGTTCAGGGAGTGACCGTTCATCTTTAATGCAACCATCAATGCGTCTCGGACACTGTCCTGCATGAGGATCTCGCCTTCATAGCGCGGATCCCAAAGATCGGACCAGGATGTCGGCGCTTCGATTCCGAGTTCTTCCAGACGTTTTGTGTTGTAGATAATGCCAACTGTTCCCCATGTGTAAGGAACAGAATATTTATTCTGCGGGTCGAAACTCTGAGACTTTGTCAGATAAGTCTCATCGATGTATTCCAGATTCGGGATATTGTCCAGATTCAGCTCCTGAACCATTTCATTTTCCACCATTTTCTGGATCATATAGTCGGACGGACATACAACATCATACATGACAGCACCGGCTTCGATGATCGGATACATTTCCTCGTTGGTCTCAAACATATCGTAAGTGACTTTGATGCCGGTCTCTTCTTCAAACATGGTGATCACATCTTCGTCAATGTATTCACCCCAGTTATAAACATAGAGCTCATCGGAGTGGCTGTTGTCAAAATGTAAATATGTGGTGTAGCTGACAACGCTGATAATGATGAAAGAAGTCATAACCAGAGCCGCTTTGTAAAGCTTCGGCCCCCAGTTGTTGGATTTCTTTCCGGCAGCAGCGTCTGCGGCAGCTTTCGCTTCGAGCTGTGATTTGCTCGGAGCAAAGTTTGTAATAAGAAGCAGGGCGAGCACGGTCACAAAGATGACTGTGGACAGTGCATACATGGACGGCTTGATACCGCGGCGGACTTCACTGTAGATCAAGGTGGACAGGGTGTTGATACCTGCGCCTTTGGTGAAGTGTGTGATGATAAAATCGTCCAGAGACATCGTAAAGGCCATCAGGAAACCGGAGAGTACACCCGGCATGATGTCCGGGAACACAACCTTGAAGAATGCTTCAACGGGACCTGCGCCTAGATCCATGGCAGCCTCATACGTATATTTGCTGGTCTGCTTCAGCTTTGGAAGCACACTGGTCATAACGTACGGAACGTTAAAGGTAATGTGTGCAAAGAGGATCGTCTTAAATCCGAGAGAAACGCCGAATGCAACGAACATGAGCATCAGAGAGATACCGGTTACGATATCGGAGTTTAACATCGGAATATTGTTGATTCCCATAAAGATGGTTCGCGGAGCCTTTTTCATACTGTTGATACCGATCGCTGCCGCAGTACCCAGGATCGTGGCGATCAGGGCAGACAGAAAGGCGATCATCAGCGTATTGTAAAGGGCCTCCATGATAACAGGACTTTCGAACATCTCTTTATACCACTGGGTTGTAAAGCCACCCCACTGGGAACGGGATTTCGAACTGTTAAAGGACAGGACCATCATAACTACGATCGGTGCATAGAGGAAAATCAGCACCAGCACCAGATAAAAATCCTGAAAAAACCGTTTTAATTTATCATAAGTTCTTTTCATTTAGAATGCTGTCCCCTCCCCATCACTGTCGTATTTGGCGATCAGGGTCATACTGATCAGGATAAAGATCATCAGCACGATGGACAGGCCGGCACCGAGGTTCCAGTTGCTTCCTTTTGTAAATTCCTGCTCAATGACGTTACCGATCAGGAGGATCTTTCCGCCGCCGAGAAGGTTGGAAATAACGAAGGTTGTGAGGGCCGGTACGAATACCATAGTAATGCCGCTGATAATACCCGGGACACTGAGCGGCAGCATGATCTTCGAAAATACCTGGAAGGAATCTGCGCCCAGATCTCTGGCAGCATTGATCACGTTGTTGTCAATCTTTGCCAGCACATTATAAATTGGCAGGATCATGAACGGCAGATAGTTGTAGACCATACCTAACACGATCGCAGCCGGAGTGTTGATAATATTGAGGTTCGGCAGATGCAGGATGTTGAGGATGGAGTTGATCACACCATTTTTCTCCAGTAAAGTCTGCCATGCCATGGTTCTCAGAAGGAAGTTCATCCACATCGGAAGAATGAAAATGAAAACCACAAAGCTTCCCGTACCGATATTGCGGGTACGCAGGATCATTGCCAGCGGATACGCGATCAGAAGGCAGATGATCGTGCTGACGATAGAATAAGCGAGGGAAAGCAGAAGCGCTTTCATATGGTCCTCTGCCATGATCGCCATAACATTCGCAAATGTGAAGGTACCGCTTCGGTCTGTGAGACCATAGTAAAATACCATCAGCAGCGGGATCACGGTAAATCCCACCATCCAAATAATATAAGGAAAGGCTAACACCTGTTTTGCGTTTTTATTCATTGACTCCCACGGCCTCCTCGTCCTCAGATGCCGGTTTGTTCATGATCTGGATATCAAAAGGATCCACATGAATACCGACTTTCTTGCCGACAGGGAACATATCCGTACTGTGGACGAGCCATTCAAAGCCGTCCGGGGTCGTGACTTCCATTTCGTAGTGTACACCCTTAAAGATCAGGTGTGTGACAACACCTTCCAGAGTTCCTTTTTCCGGCTCCACAAGGTCGATGTCCTCCGGACGAATAACTACGTCAACCGGCTTATTTTTTCCGAAACCTTTGTCAACGCAGGCAAATTTTGCGCCGAAAATCTCAACCAGCTCATCGCGGATCATGATGCCCGGAACGATATTGCTTTCTCCGATGAAATCGGCTACGAAAGCATTTTCCGGCTCGTTGTAGATCTGTTCCGGAGTACCCATCTGCTGAATGTAACCCTTGTTCATAACGACGATCGTATCAGACATCGTGAGGGCTTCTTCCTGGTCGTGGGTAACGTAAACGAAAGTGATTCCGAGTTCATTTTTCAGACGGATCAGCTCGTACTGCATGTCCTGTCTGAGTTTGAGATCCAGAGCACCGAGCGGCTCGTCGAGAAGCAGGAGCTTCGGTTCATTTACAATGGCTCTGGCGATGGCGATACGCTGCTGCTGACCGCCGCTGAGCAGTTCGACACTGCGGTTCTCATATCCGTCAAGATTTACCAGTTTCAGTGCGTATTTGATTTTATCGTTAATGTAATCTTTTGACTTTCCCTTAATCTTGAGGCCGAAAGCGATGTTTTCAGCGATCGTCATATGCGTAAACAGGGCATACTTCTGGAACACTGTATTGAGCTGCCGCTTATTAGGCGGCATACGCGTTATGTCCTCTCCATTGAAGATGACTTTTCCCTGATCCGGCATCGTAAAACCGCCGATGATCCTGAGAGTCGTAGACTTTCCGCAGCCGCTCGGGCCGAGAAGAGTCACGAAAGAGTTTTCTTTAACGGAAAGATTTAAGTCATCCAGAATAAGCTCGCCGTCAAAACTCTTAGAAATATTTACCAAATCAATCAATGGCTGACTCATGGCTTTGTCCTCCTTGTAGCAGAATTCCTTGTCGCTTTGCCGCGTTAGTTGAAAAAAGGCAAAAAACGACAAATACTATCTTCTATTTAATCATGGTTTGCCCCCAATGTAAATAGATTTCTTTGATATTTTGTTAGAAAATTTCAGTTAACAAACACTGGAATCTGTGGTAAAATGTAAGCCAAAATGTACATAAATATAAGGGAGGAAAACAACCTATGACAGGAAAGTATATGGCATATGTGGGGTCTTATTCGTATACCGGAAAAGCAAAGGGAATTACGGTTTACGATGTGGACGTGGAAAAGGGACAGTTTATCTACCGTTGCGAAATGGAAGTGGACAACTCCTCCTATCTGAAAGCATCCAATAGTGGAAAAGTATTATATTCGATCGCGGATGAAGGCGTTGTAGCGTTCCGGATCATGGAGAACGGAAGCCTGAACCGTCTGAATAGTGTAAATATTAAAGGTATGCGCGGCTGTCATATTTCTGTCAGCCCGGATGACCGGTTTCTGTTTATTTCCGGATACCATGACGGAAAGATCACGGTCGTTAAGTTAAATGAAGATGGTTCTGTCGGACCGATTACCGACGGCGTGTTCCATAAAGGCCTGGGAAGTGTGGCGGAGCGAAATTTCAGACCGCATGTGAGCTGTAGTCATCTGACACCGGACGGCAAGTATTTGATGGTGGCGGACGTAGGCATTGACCAGATCAAGATTTACCGTTTTGATTCCCATGACGGCAAGATTTACCATGTGGATACCGTGCGCAGCGAATTGGAATCCGGACCGAAGAGTTTTGAATTCAGCAAGGACGGCAAGTATTTCTATGTTGTGCATGAACTGAAAAATGTGATCGATGTATATTCTTATCAGTCGGATGACCGTGTTCCGGTAATCGAGAAAGTGCAGACGATCGCGACGACCGGAGATGATCCGGACCCGTTAACTGCGGCTTGTGCGATGCGTTTTGAACCGAATGAGGATTATTTATTCTGCAGCAATGCAGGCGACAATACGGTTTCTATGTATGAGAGAGATACGGAAACCGGTTTTCTGGAGTTGAAATTCTGTCTGCCGATCAGTGGAAATTACCCCAAGGATATTGCACTGTTCCCGGACAGCGCACATCTGGCTTCTCTCAATCATGTCAGCGGAAGCATTTCATTCTTCCGTGTGGACTATGAGAAGAGTCTGCTTGTGATGAGCGGACGTACAATCCGAGTAAATGAGCCGAACTGTTGTGAGATTGTAAAACTGGGAGAATGATTATGGCAGCAGGATCAACCATTGGAACGATTTTTAAAATGACTACATGGGGCGAGTCTCACGGAAAGGCGATCGGCGTGGTAGTCGACGGCTGTCCGGCAGGCTTAGAACTCTGTGAAGCAGATATTCAAAAGCTTCTCGACAGGAGAAAACCGGGCCAGAGCAAGTTTACGACGCAGCGGAGTGAAGGAGATCAGGTGGAGATCCTTTCCGGAGTATTTGAGGGAAAGACTACGGGAACTCCGATCTCCATGATCGTTTGGAATAAGGACCAGCGCTCGAAGGATTATTCTCAGATCGCAGCATGTTACCGACCGGGACATGCAGACTATACGTTTGATGAAAAATTTGGATTCCGTGATTACCGCGGCGGCGGCCGTTCTTCTGCACGGGAGACCATTGGACGTGTGGCTGCGGGAGCGATCGCGGAGAAATTTCTGGAGAGTCTTGGCATTCATCTGACTGCATACACAAAGTCCATCGGACCGGTGGCGATTGATGAGACAAAGATAGATCTGGCAGAGGCCGCAAATAATAAACTTTGTATGCCGGACCCGGAGGCAGCTCAAAAAGCGGCCGCATATCTGGAGGAAAAAATGGCGGAATGCGATTCTGTCGGCGGAGTGGTAGAGTGTGTGGTTTCCGGAGTCCCGACCGGACTTGGCGAGCCGGTGTTTGAGAAACTGGATGCCGGTCTGGCGAAAGCGATGCTCTCTATCGGAGCAGTGAAAGGGTTCGAAATGGGCGATGGATTTGCTGCTGCAAAAGCCTGCGGCTCGGAAAACAATGATGCATTCCGTATGGGTGAAGACGGCAGTGTGAAGAAAGTGACGAACCATTCCGGCGGAGTTCTGGGCGGGATCAGCGACGGAAGCGAGCTGGTGTTCCGCGTGGCATTCAAGCCGACACCGTCCATCGCAAAAATGCAGGAGACAGTTAGCAGATCAGGCGAAGATACAGACCTTGTGATCCACGGAAGACATGATCCTGTGGTGGTTCCAAGGGCAGTTGTGGTGGTAGAAGCCATGGCGGCCGCAACGCTCATGGACGCATTACTGCTTTCCATGACATCCAGAATGGACCGGATCTGTAACTTTTTCAAAGAAGCCGGGGAATACAGTAGCATTCATCTGGATTTTAGGGTATAATGAAAGTTAGGAAGTTTTAAAATACGTTTCGGAGGATAAGATATGAAAATTGTAATTGGTAATGACCATGCAGCAGTAGAGTTAAAGTTTATCATCAAAGAGCATTTAGAGGCAAAAGGCCATGAAGTGATCAACGTAGGTGCAAATACAACAGAGAGCGTGGATTATCCGGCGATCGGTGAGAAGACAGGCCGTATGGTAGCTGCAGGCGAGGCTGACTGCGGTGTCCTGATCTGCGGTACAGGCGTTGGTATCTCTATCGCGGCAAACAAAGTAAAAGGCGTTCGTGCGTGCGTATGCAGTGAGCCGTACACAGCAAAACTGTCCAAGATGCACAACAACTCCAACATCATCGCATTTGGCGCACGTGTGATCGGCAGCGAGATGGCGAAGATGATCGTTGACACCTGGTTAGAGACAGAGTATGAGGGTGGAAGACACCAGAGACGTGTAGACCTTCTGGATGCGATCGAAGGTTAATCAGGGAGTACAGCATGGCAGCAAAGATTAAAAAAGAAGTGAAGACAACCGTTTCCACGGATGCAGATATTCTTTCTAAATATACTCTGGCGATCCCGTCCATGGGTATTATCGTTCTTGCAACCATGGGAACCTATGCATCTTCTCCGATTGTTTCTTCAAACCGTAAAGCACTGATCATTTTTGTGGCGATTGCACTTCTTGGCGTGCTTTACGCATTTGGCACTTACATCTGGAGACTGAAGGCAGATGCCAAAGGTGTTTCAGAACATCATCTTTTAAAAGGTGACAGAACCGTTTACTACGACAATATCAAACGTGTGGAGATCCATAAGATTGCCGGAACGTTCCTTTACTATTCTCTGATCCTGAAAAATGACAAGACATTCGTAAGAGTGTATCCGGTCATGACAAACAGTGTGGAGATTTTGGAACGTTTGAGAAAACTGGGAATCAAGATTGTTGAAATGTAAAAAACAGGCGCTGATAAGCCGGAGTTCCGGTCTTATATCAGCGCCATTTTTATGCTTATAAAGTTGTCGTTACGAAAATGTCGTAGATGGAGCGGATCGCTGCCTCGAAATCGCTGTCATGTACACCGATGATGATGTTTAACTCGCTGGAGCCCTGATCGATCATGCGGATGTTGATCTTTTCGTGGGAGAGTGCTGCGAAAATTCTTGCAGCAGTACCGCGGTTGGACTTCATGCCGCGGCCCACAACGGCGATGAGAGCCAGATCACTTTCGATATCCAGGTAGTCCGGATGAACCGCACGGTGGATGCCTGCGAGAACCGCCTGCTCATTTTCCTCAAATTCATCCTGATGCACCAGCACGGACATGGTGTCGATTCCGGAAGGCATATGCTCAAACGGAATATTGTACTGTTCCAGAACTTCCAGAACCTTACGGCCGAAACCGACCTCCGTGTTCATCAGCGCTTTATCGATGATGATGGAGCAGAAGCCTTTTTTGCCTGCGATACCAGTGATGGTGTACGGAGTCTTTCGGCTGGTGCTCTCCACGATCAGTGTGCCCGGATCGTCCGGAGCGTTTGTATTTTTAATGTTGATCGGGATACCTGCTTTTCTTACCGGGAAAATGGCCTCTTCATGCAGAACGCCTGCTCCCATATAAGAAAGCTCGCGAAGCTCGCGGTATGTGATCGTTCCGATCTGGGCCGGATTTTTTACGATTCTCGGATCAGCAACCAGGAATCCGGAAACATCGGTCCAGTTTTCGTACATATCAGCCAAAAGAGCTCTGGAAACGAGAGAACCGGTCACATCGGAACCGCCGCGGGAGAAGGTAACGATCGTACCGTCCGGTTTTGCACCGTAGAAGCCCGGGATAACGGCCTGTTTCATGGACGCAAGGTGCGCTTTCAGCTCTTCATTTGTCTTTTCAGCGAGGAAATTGCCATTCGCATCAAAACAGATCACATCGGCTGCATCAACAAACGGAAAACCAAGATAATGGGACATGATGATACCGTTTAAGTATTCGCCGCGGGAAGCAGCATAGCTTCTGCCTGCTTTTGCAAGGAAGTTTTCCTCGATCTTTTTGAATTCAAAATCCAGATTCAGATCAAGGTTCAGTCCGTCGATGATGTCATTGAAACGGCTCTGGATCTGGTCTAAGATCTTTTTATAGCTCTGACCGCTGGAAGCGGCTTCATAACACTGATAAAGAAGGTCAGTAACTTTGGTGTCGTTGGAATCGCGCTTGCCCGGAGCGGAAGGAACGACAAAACATCTGGTCTTGTCAGCGGCAATGATCGCCTTTACCTTCTTAAACTGTTTTGCGCTGGCCAAAGAACTGCCGCCAAATTTTACTACTTTTCTCATAACTCAAATCTCCTAATTTATTTAATGATCTTAGGTGTCGGGAAATACTCGACCAGAACTTTTGCGATCATCTTATCTTTGGAAATATATGGATTTTTCCAGTAACGGGCATCCGCAGAATAATTACGGTTGTCACCCATCATAAAATAGCTGTCTTCCGGAACTTCGAAATGGTATGTTTCATCCGGGTCCATCGCCTCTGCAAGGTACGGTTCGTCTAACGGAGTTTCAGAGCCGTTCAGATAAACGTTACCGTTTACAATATCAATGGTGTCGCCTTCCACACCGATGATACGCTTCACGTAGTAGATGGTTTCGCTGTTTCTTCCAACTTCTTTACCACAGCGCGGGCAGATTTCCTGTTTCTCGCCTTCGAACATAGTTCTGCAGCCTTCATGGCCCCAGCCCCAGACGAAGATCGCCACGTCACCGCGTTCCGGCTCGGAGAATTTGTAATGCAGTCGGGAACCGATCACGCGGCTTCCTGCCATGATGGTGTTTTCCATGGATCCGGTCGGAACTTCACTGTTGGCGATGATGAATGTGGTCAGAACAAATGCGATCGCCGCAGCAGATGCGAGCACCTGAATCCAGCTGACCAGTTCGTCTTTCCATGTTGTTTTTTTTGTATCCTGTTTATCGGTCTCGTGGACCTCATTGGTATTCATGTCTTTATTTTCCATATTCTTTTTGTAAACCTCATTTGACGTATATTGTAGTAAGCAATATAATGAGTTTATGATAATTTGATGAGTTTCGCAAGAGCTTTTCGAAAAAGGTAAGAAAAAAGTTCGTTTTGAGGATAAGGGAATGGAAAACGGGAAGAAAAACGGTTGGAAAATACAAGTGGTGATAACGATTCTGCTGCTGGCAGCCGGCGGAGGGCTTTTATGGGCTGCCAGGGCAGTCAGTGGTTTTGCAGAATGGTACAGCAGGACTGTATATCCGGTTTTGGTTTCTGTGATCGGACGGTTCTGGGGAGTTCTTCCGTTTTCCGTTGTTGAAATGCTGCTTTACGGAGGGATTGTGCTGCTGGTGTTCTGGCTGATCCGTGATTTCCGTAGACCGCTGGTACTGGTGAAAAATTATGCGACAACGGTTGCTCTTTTGTTATTTTTATATGCGGCGTGCTGTGGAGTCAATTACTACAGAGTTCCGTTTTCTTCTTATTATATGATGCAGATGGAAAGTGAAGAGGCAGATACGGACAGCAATCTGATCGAGTTGTGTTTATGGCTGACGCAGGAAGTCAATCAGGCGAGGCTTGAACTGGACCAGGCAGAAGGAAATTATGAGAATGCCCGGCAAAAGGGTGTGGCGGCTATGAAACGTCTGGCGGAGCAGTATCCGTCTCTCGGAGGATATTATCCGAAGCCGAAACCGGTGGCGATCTCCTGGATCTTGTCTGTGCAGCAGTGCAGCGGAGTGTATTCTCCGTTTACCATTGAGGCAAACTATAATAACGATATGGTTTCCTACAACATTCCTCATACCATTTGCCACGAATTGTCTCACCTGCGCGGATTCATGCGTGAGGATGAGGCGAATTTCATCGGTTATCTGGCCTGCCTCGGTTCGGAAGATGCCGATTATCGTTACAGCGGTTATCTGCTCGGCTGGATTTATGCCGGAAATGCCCTGGCAAAGTGCAATTATGAAGCATACAATCAGATTCATGCCATGCTGTCGGAGCCGATCATTGCAGATTTGGAAGAAAATAACGAATTCTGGAATCGATACGAGGGGGAAGTGGCAGAAGTACAGGAAAAAGTGAACGATGCATACTTAAAAGCAAACGGACAAGTGCATGGTGTACAGTCATATGGCCGTGTTGTTGACCTGATGTTGTTGGATTTTGCTTGTCAGCGCAAAGGGAAGATGGTAGAATAGTTCCGATTGGGAACTGAAACAATTCTGATTATTGGGGGTAACAGAATATGGGGAAAGCTTCACGATTCACGGAAGAAGACTTGCGAAAGTTTGAAGCCGGTATTTTTTATAAGTCCTATGAAAAGCTGGGTGCTCATCCGGTGACCATGGATGGTGTCGAAGGTGTTCATTTTGCAGTGTGGGCTCCCAATGCCATGCGTGTGAGTGTCGTTGGCGATTTCAATTACTGGAACGGAAAGCGTCATCAGATGAAAAAACTGGCCAGATCCGGAATTTATGAACTGTTTATCCCGGGGTTAAAACCAGGGATCAAATATAAATTCGAGATAAAAACTTCGGAAGCGGAACTGGTGCTGAAGAGTGATCCCTATGCATTCTGCTCTGAATTGCGCCCGGCGACTGCATCGGTGGTGTGGGACGGAAGTCAGTACGAGTGGAATGACAGTGAATGGATGGACAAACGGTCAGGCCTTTGCAGAAAAGAAAGTCCGGTATCGATTTACGAAGTTCATCTTGGTTCATGGATGCAAAAGACACCGGAATCGGACGAGGAAGGAAAGACTGTCAGCGGAAGTGAATTTTGTACTTACCGGGAGTTGGCAGAGGCGCTTGCTTCTTATATAAAGGAGCTTGGTTTTACTCACGTGGAGCTGATGCCGGTCATGGAACACCCACTGGATGCGTCCTGGGGATACCAGGTGACCGGATATTATGCACCGACGAGCCGTTATGGCACTCCGGACGACTTTAAGGCTTTTGTGGACCATATGCACCGGAATGAAATTGGTGTGATTCTGGATTGGAATCCGTCACATTTTCCGAAAGATGCCCATGGACTGGCGGCGTTTGACGGAACCTGCCTGTATGAGCATCTGGATCCAAGGCAGGGCGAACTCCCCCAGATGGGAACGCTGGTTTACAATTACGGAAGGCCGCAGGTGTCCAATTTCCTGATTTCGAATGCTCTTTACTGGGCGCATGAGTTTCATGTAGATGGAATCCGCGCAGTGTCAGTAGATTCCATGCTTTATCTGGATTATGGAAAACACTCTGGAGAATGGATCGCCAATATGTTCGGCGGTCATGAGAATCTTGAGGCAGTGGAATTTATAAAACATTTGAATTCTATTTTTCATAAGGAAGTGCAGGGCGCTGTCACGATCGCGGAAGAGTCCACCGCGTGGCCGAGGATTACCGGAGACCTGAAAGAGGAAGGGCTTGGCTTTGATTACAAGTGGAATTCCGGCTGGCAAAACGATTTTCTTCGGTATATGCAGTGCGAACCACAGGACAGGTATTGGCATTACGGAGACCTGGCGCTTGGTATGTTGTATGCATACAGTGAATACTATGTCCAGGGATTTTCTCATGCAGAGGCAGCACATGGAAAAGGTTCCATGCTGGCTAAAATGCCGGGAGAGTCTGAACGTCAAATGTTTGCGAATCTGAGAGCGGCTTACGGATATTTGCTGGGTCATCCGGGTAAGAAACATCTGTTTATGGGCCAGGAATTTGGCCAGACAAGCGAGTGGAATGAACGAGAAGCATTGGACTGGAGTCTTGCAAAGCATGGAGAACATGGAAAACTACGGACGTTCATACGAGCACTCAATCGTCTGTATGTTATGAATCCGGCGCTTTACGAGCGAGACTATGAACCGGAAGGCTTTGAGTGGATTAACTGTACATCCGAAAAGGACAACATCATTGTGTTCAGCCGGAGCTCGAAAAAGCCGGAGGAGACACTGGTATTTGTTTGCAACTTTGCTCCGGTTACGCATGAAGCATTCTGTTTTGGCGTGCCGTTTGCAGGAACGTATCGGGAAATCCTCAACAGCGACGCGGTTGAGTTTGGAGGCAGCGGTCAGATCAACACGCAGGCAATACCATCCTGTCAGACAGAAAAAGATCATCGTGAGAATTCGGTCACGATCTGTCTGCCACCGACGAGCGTCTGTGTATTTGCAGTAACCCCATCGGAAGAGGTGGGGATGTTTTCAAAGGAAGATGAAAGTGAACGCTCAAAAGAGGTTTCAGGTAAATTCGAATCTCCGATTCACCCGGTGCAGACGGCCAGGGCTGCGAGCGAGGCTATTGCGAAAAAGGGGGCCGAAACACTGGATAAGCTTTCGGAGAGAGTCGGAAAAATCATGAAGAAAAAGTAAGTTTATTCTTAGGAGGAAAACAAAATGTTTGAAAAAATGTTTGACCAGGCGGTTGCATGGGTATTTGATGCAGGTATTAACCTTCTGGTAGCACTGATCATTTTACTGGTCGGTTTAAAGGTGATCAAAAAAGTACGCGGTATTCTGGACCATACAATGGAAAAGGCCGGCGTAGAAACAACACTTAGAAGATTCTTAAATGCATTAGTATATGTGTTAATGGTCGGTATTCTTGTATTTGTAGTTGCAGGTGAAGTTGGAATCGAGGTTACTTCCTTAGTTGCTCTTGTTGGTTCTGTTGGTCTGGCTTTGTCTCTGGCAATGGAAAAATCCCTTGCGAACTTCGCAGGTGGTGTTATGGTTCTTCTCTTAAAACCGTTCAAAGTTGGTGACTTTATTTCTACACCGGACGGCACAGGTGTTGTTGAGTCCATCGGTCTTGTATACACAACATTATCTACACCGGACAACCAGAAGATCAATATCCCGAACAGCAACATGACAACAAGTGTTGTTACTAATGTAACTGCTGCTGACAAACGTAAAGTTGTTTTAAGTGTCGGTATTGGTTATGCTGCAGACCTTAAAAAGGCAAAAGCAGTTGCTGAACGTGTTTTAGAGAACAACGAATTTATCATCAACGAAGATGGTCTTCAGGTGGTTGTAGCGGAGCTCGGCGAGAGCAGCGTAAACTTAAGCGTTCGTGGTTGGACAAAGACAGAGACTTACTGGGATGCATACTTCTCCGTATTAGAGGAGATCAAGCTTGCATTTGATGCAGAGGGAATCGAGATTCCGTTCAACTACGTAAATGTAAACGTGATTAATAATCAGTAAGAAATCGTATGGTTTTTGTAAGGTCTTACGGCAGATGGTTATGGTAAAATGAAAACATAAACAGAAGACGAAGGAGACACGGCAATGTACATAAAGAAGATGAAAAAGTTTATATTCGGTGTGGCTGCGGGCGTACTTGCTCTGGCCGGAACGATGTCGGCTTCCTTTCCTGCTTTTGCTCAGGAGGAGATAAAGGCAGTTTACTGGATCTATGACAATGGAATCGGCTGGTCTGCGGAGACAAAAGATAATCAATATGTGCAGGCGCCGGCAGATTCCTATGCCACTGCAATCTGGGCAAGCCTGGAAAACCAGCCGGCAGGAATGACAGGTACCATCGAATATCAGGTGAATTTAAGTGGATTTGGCTGGATGAAATGGCAGGAGCATGCGACGGAAGCAGGAAGTTCCGCCGGGAACCGACCATTGGAGGCTGTGAAAATGCGTCTGACCGGTCAGGTCGGTGAACAGTATGATGTATACTATTCGGTTTTCCAAAATGGAAGCTGGACGGAGCTTGTCATGAATGGTGAAAAAGCCGGCCTGGAAGGACAAGGGTTCCGGGTCGATGGCCTGAGAGTTGCAGTTCGCAGGAAAGGAACAGGTCTGCCGGATGAACCGGCAGCACTTCTAAGTAATGTGGATCCGACCAAACCGATGGTTGCCCTGACATTTGATGACGGCCCTTCTGCTGTGACTGCCAGAATTCTGGACAGTCTGGAAGCAAATGGAGCGAGGGCAACATTTTATATGGTTGGAAACCGTATGAACAGCTACCAGAGTACGATCCAGAGAATGCAGGCGCTCGGCTGTGAATTTGGAAGTCATACATGGAACCATGCGTATTTGACCAGACTTTCTGCAGAAGGCATTCACAGCAATCTGAATCAGTTTGATTCAGCATTACAGACGATCACAGGGACCCGCAGTGTGACCATGCGTCCTCCGGGCGGTTTTATCAATGGTTCCGTACAGTCTGCACTTGCTTCTTACGGGCAGCCGGCGATCATGTGGTCCATCGATACACTGGACTGGAAAACACGAAATGCACAGTCAACCATCAATTCTGTGCTCAGCAAAGTCCGTGACGGTGATATTATCCTTATGCATGATCTTTATGGCGCTACAGCAGACGCAGCAGCAACGCTGATTCCTGAGCTGATCAACCGCGGATATCAGCTGGTGACGGTCAGCGAACTGGCATCTTGCAGAGGCGGAATGCAGCCGGGTCAGGTGTATCATTCGTTTAGACCGTAAAGGACATTTCATTAAATAACAAACAAGGAGCATCCCGATATCGGGATGCTCCTTTTGTATTTCATATTCAGTTTTCAGTTACTTCTTACAGACCTGTCCAACCAATAGACTGTAAGATTGTAAGGGATGCGAAAGATAAAATGATCTGACAGCCAAGGAGCGGCATTAACCATTTCGCATATTTAGCCCAGTCAGTTTTAGCGAGAGCGAGGGAACCCATAAGAGTACCTGCTGTCGGATACAGACAGTTGGAGAAACCATCACCGAACTGGAATGCCTGTACAGCAACCTGACGTGTGATACCAGCAAGGTCAGCCATCGGAACCATGATCGGCATAACAGCTGCAGCCTGACCGGAACCGGACGGGATCAGGAAGTTGATTAACAGGTTAGCAATGAACATGAAGTTTGCACCCATTACGGAGCCCATGCTCTGCATTGGGATAGATAACCAGTGAACGATTGTGTTGAGGATCTGACCGTTTGTAAGAACGATACCAACACCGTTTGCGAAACCAACGATGAACGCTGCGTTACACATTTTAGCACAACCTGCGATGAAAACTTTTGTTGTGCCGTTGATGCCCATACCATTAACGAGACCGCCTGCTACTGCAAGGATGAAGAATGTAGCTGCCATCTGATCGTAGGACCAGCCAAATTTAATGGAACCAACACAGATTGCTGCGATCGCTGCAACAAGACCGAGTAAGCTTACGATATGCTGCCAAGTCATCTGAGCAGTTGCAAGGTCTTCTGTCTTTCCGCCGCCCATGTACTCATGAACAGAGAGGCCTTCTTCATAGTTTAAGCTCTTTGTCGGGTTCGCTTTGATTGTCTTCATATATTTAATTGTGAAGAAGTAACAAATTGCGAAGTTGATTACGTTTAATACGACACGTACGCTGAAACCGGAGAAGATTGGAAGTTCAGCAATCGGCTGTGCAGTACCGATGGTAGAAGCGTTCGCCCAGCCTACGTTGAAGCCGGAGTATGCGCCCATGTAAACAAGCAGGAAACCTGCGAAGGCATCGTAACCGAGGTTCTTCATTAGGATTACACCAATCGGAACCAGTGCAACTACCGGGTTAGCGAAAACACCTGCAGCACCACCGATGGACATGAATGCCATCAGGATGAAAACGAGAAGGTTTACGTTCATGTTTTTGTTGGAAGCGAGTTTACCGAAAGCAGCGTTGATCGCACCGGATTTCTCGAGGATCTCAACGGCGCCGCCACAGAACATGATCATAACCATTAATTTAGCTGCTTTGTAGAAACCGCCGGTTACTGCCATCATTGCAGCCCACGGACCCACCGGAGTACTTTCGATCACATGGTATGTACCAGCGATAACGCGGTTTGTGTTGCCAACTTTTTCTGTATCATAAGCGCCCGCCGGAATGATCCAGGTGAGAGTTGCACAGAACAGTAAGAGCATAAATAATAATGCACATGTGGTTGGAATTTCGAATTTTTTCTTATTGTTACCCATAAAAAAATCTCCTTTGTTGCTTTTTATCGTAAATCCGGACAATCATCTTCTCCATACTTGCTGTCTGGATTAACAATCTTTTGGAAATAATTGTTTTAACACTATTTGAGGAAGTTTCTTGTGTACTGTACGATCACGGCAGCACCTGTCTCGATACATCTGTCGTCAAATGTGTTCTTGGAATTGTGAATACCATGTCTGGTATTCGGATCCGCATCGTTACCGGAACCGAGACGGAATTGCGCGCCCGGTGCAAATTCCGGGAACAGGTAAGAGAAGTCCTCGGAACCTAAGGATGGATTCTTTACCGTGATAATGTGATCCGCACCAATTGTCTCAGTTGCTGCAACAGCGAGACCATCGATAACTTCGTCATTGTTTACAAGTGGTGGCATACCTTTTTCCCAGGTAACTTCACCATGTCCTCTCATCGCCTCACAGCATGATTTTACGATTCGGTCGATGGCATCCTGCATTTTTACACGGCTGTCAAAGTCGAGGCTTCGTAAGGTACCGCACATTTCCACATAATCCGGGATGATGTTCGGTGCTTTACCTGCGTGTATGGCCCCAACAGTCATAACTGCCGGATATACCGGATGGTTCTCACGGGAAACAACGGTCTGTAACTGTGTCAGAACGTACGCACTGATGGCAATCGGATCGATACAGTTTTCCGGATGAGCACCATGACCGCCTTTGCCACTTACTTTAATATAGAAAATATCGCAGGAAGCATTTGCCGGGCCTTTCTTTAAGCCGATAGAACCAGCCGGATATTCCGGAGATACATGGAGACCGATAAATGTATCCGGTTTTGCCACTTCGTAGAATTTCTTTTCAACGAACTGTTTTGCGCCTGTACCTTTTTCCTCTGCCGGCTGGAACATGAATAAAACGTTTCCATTTAATTCATCTTTGATCTGTGCAAGTGCCTTGGCTGAAGATAAAAGAACGGTTGTATGAATATCATGTCCACAGGAATGGCATACATTTTCAACAGTAGAACGATATGGAATATCAGCAAGCTCTGCCATCGGGAGAGCATCAATATCTTCACGAATCGCAACTGTCTTTCCCGGCTTGCTGCCACGAAGAAGACCTAACACACCGGTGTGCATACCGATATCAACGACTTCAACGCCGTATTCAGTAAGTTTCTCTTTGATAAGCTCTGTTGTCTTGTACTCTTCATTGCTCAGCTCCGGATTCTGGTGGAGGTGTCTACGGATTGCGATCATTTCCTCCGCATGTTGCTGAACCAGTTTTGTAGTTTCCATAAGTCAATACTCCTTTCGCTCGAAAAACAAACCACAAAGAGTGGCAGAGTTTTTTGAACATTCACGAATTAATATAAAGTTTTGAATTCGTTGCAAGAGCTGTTTTATCATATATTGCGATAAAATACAACAACTTTACAAAGTTAAAGTTTGAAAAAATGTGATAGATACCAAAAGTCAAAATAGTGCGAAAAGTGTTGCATTTTCCGACAAAAAAAACTATAATTAAGTATTATTAAAATGGCCCAAAATCCATTCTGAAAAGGGTGTATCATATGGAAAATAGTAAATTGAAAAAATTTGAACGTGTTCTGGATACTCCGGCTGATTTTACCAGCCCGGAAGAGCTTTATGAAGAACTGATCAGAAAAATTAAATTATACCATCCGTCCGATGATCTGCACTTGGTAGAGCGTGCATATCACATTGCTCGTGATGCTCATAAGGATCAGAAAAGAAAGTCGGGTGAGCCGTATATCATTCACCCGCTTTGCGTAGCGATCATTCTGGCAGAGCTTGAGTTGGATAAGGAGTCGATTATTGCCGGTATTCTCCATGACGTGGTTGAAGATACCGTTATGACAGAAGAAGAGCTGGCAGAAGTGTTTGGTAAGGAAGTTGCCCTCCTGGTGGACGGCGTTACCAAATTGACACAGTTAAACTGGTCCGCGGATAAAGTAGAGATGCAGGCGGAAAACCTGCGTAAGATGTTCCTCGCCATGGCGAAGGATATCCGCGTTATTTTGATCAAGCTTTCTGACCGTCTTCACAACATGCGTACGATGCAGTACATGAAGCCGGAGAAACAGAAAGAGAAATCCAGAGAGACCATCGAGATCTATGCACCGTTAGCTGATCGTCTCGGTATTTCTAAGATTAAGATTGAACTGGATGACCTGGCACTCCGCTATTTAGAACCGGAAGTGTTCAAGGATCTGGAAGAAAAAGTTGCCCTGACCAGCGAAGCGCGTCAGGATTATATTAATGATATTATTGCAGTCATCAAGAATCAGATGACCAGCTCGGAGATCGAGTGCGAGGTCAGCGGCCGAGTAAAACATTTCTTCAGTATTTACAAGAAGATGGTCAAGCAGAATAAAACGCTGGACCAGATTTATGATATTTTTGCAGTCCGCATCATCGTGGACAGCGTGAAAGACTGTTATGCGGCTCTTGGTGTGATCCATGAGATGTATACCCCGATCCCGGGTCGTTTCAAGGATTATATCGCTATGCCTAAGCCGAATATGTACCAGTCTCTCCATACGACTCTGATCGGTAAGAATGGTCAGCCGTTTGAGATCCAGATCCGTACGTACGAAATGCATCGTACAGCGGAATTCGGTATCGCGGCGCACTGGAAATACAAAGAGAGCGGAAGCGGAGAGGCAGCTGCGGGTGCAGAGGCGAAGAAGCTCAGCTGGCTGAGAGAGATCTTAGAGTGGCAGCAGGATAACTCGGACAATAAAGAATTTATGGGCATGGTCAAAAATGACCTGGATATGTTTGGCGACAGCGTGTACTGCTTTACACCGAGCGGCGACGTAAAAGCCCTTCCGAGCGGTTCTACACCGATCGACTTCGCATATGCCATCCATTCTGCAGTCGGCAATAAGATGGTTGGTGCCCGTGTCAACGGAAAGCTTGTTAATATCGATTATGTCCTCCAGAACGGTGACCGTATCGAGATCATGACTTCCCAGAACTCCAAGGGTCCGAGCCGTGACTGGCTGAAGATCGTAAAGAGCAGCCAGGCGAAGAACAAGATCAATGCATGGTTCAAACAGGAGTTTAAAGCAGACAATATCCAGCGCGGTAAGGAAATGCTGGATCGTTACTGCAAAGCGAAGGGAATTGATTTTTCAACGATCAACAAACCGGAGTATGTGGAAAAAGTTCTGAAACGTTTTGCATATCAGGAGTGGGATGCCCTCCTTGCTTCCATCGGACATGGCGCGATCAAAGAAGGTCAGGTCATCAACAAGCTGCTCGATGCCCATGAGAAGAAGCTGCAGCGAGAGATGACGGATGCAACACTTCTTGAGACACTGAACGATCCGAACCGTGTATCCCAGGCTCCGACCCAGGCGAAGTCCCAGAGCGGTATCGTGGTAAAGGGTATTCACGATCTGGCAGTTCGATTCTCCAAGTGCTGCAGTCCGGTTCCGGGTGATGAGATCGTCGGTTACGTGACAAGAGGACGCGGTATTACCATCCACCGTACAGACTGTGTCAATGTGATGAACCTTCCGGAGATCGAGAGAAGCCGTCTGATCGATGCAGAGTGGCAGGAAGATATTGCGGACCAGAAGGATGCGACTTATTCTGCAGAGCTTTCTGTTTTTGCAAACAACCGTACCGGTGTTCTGATGGATGTGACAAGAGTATTTACAGAGCGTCAGATCGACATTAAGAGTGTCAATGCAAGGATCAACAAGCAGGGAGACCGAACCACGATCATTGTCAGCTTCGATACTCACGGTGTTGAAGAACTGAATTACCTGATGTCCAAACTTCGTCAGGTAGAAGGTGTTCTGAATATTGAAAGAACGACAGGTTAATAGATGTTGGAGATAGACAGGGAGCCTGCCTGCCGTGTAAGGTTGGGCGGGCTCTTTTACTTAGCCCAGAGGCATACGAAAGGAAATGCGATGAGCAAGATTCGAGTGAAACAGTTGGTCGTGGGAATGGTAGAGACCAACTGCTACATTATATATAATGAAGAAACAAAAGAAGCCGTGATCGTAGATCCGGGTGACAATCCCAAGGAGATCAGCAAAAAGTGTGCAGAGTTTGGAGTGAAACCGGAGGCTGTTCTGCTGACTCACGGTCATTTTGACCATATTATGGCAGCGGAGCCGTTGAGAGAGGAATGGGGACTGAAGATCTACTCTTCTGTGAAAGAAGTGGAAGTATTACAGGACGGTCAGAAAAACCTTATGACCAAATGGTACAGAAAACCGTATTCTCTGACACCGGATGTGACGCTGGTAAATGATGAGGAGTTTGAACTGATCGGATTCCGCTGGAAGATGCTGCTGACACCGGGACATACATGTGGCTCCTGCTGTTATTACATTGCAGACGAAGAAGTACTGTTCTCCGGAGACACACTGTTTCAGATGTCCTACGGACGAATCGATTTCCCGACCGGAAGCGGTCAGGATATGCTGGCTTCCGTAAAGAAACTTCTGACGACACTTCCGGAAGAAACGATGGTGTATCCGGGTCATATGGGACCGACTACCATCGGACATGAAAAGAAATATAACCCGCTTGCGAGGTATTAAACCATGATTGGAATTTTACTGAATGATAATTCTTATGAGCAGGACATCCGTGAGCTTTTGATGGCATTTTATCCGGGTGAGACATTTGCTCATGAAAAGCAGGACGATGTAACATTTTATATAGAAGGAATCTACTCCGGAGACACCTTTACTTTGAAGATGATCGACGATGGAGAGATTCAGGCGGAAACGACATTCCCGCTGGATTATAAGAACCGTCTTGCTGCGAAGACAATGATTAAAAAAGAGCTTTACCATTTGTGCTCCGAGCGTACAGGAAAAGAGCTTCCGTGGGGAACTCTGACCGGTATCCGCCCGACCAAGATCGCTCTTACAAGACTGGACGAAGGCTGGAAGGAAGACGATATCAAAGACTTCATGCGCGAGACTTACCTTACAAGTGAAGAAAAGATTGACCTCAGCGTGGAGATCGCAGCCTGTGAAAAGGAGCTGCTGTCCCATGTGGATTATGAAAATGGCTACAGCCTCTATGTGGGCATTCCGTTCTGCCCGACCACTTGTGCATATTGTTCATTCACTTCCTATCCGATCGGACTCTGGAAGGGAAAAGTACATTTATATTTAGAAGCATTGTTTAAAGAGCTGGAGTATGTGGCGCAGAAGATGAAGGGCCGCACCCTGGATACCGTTTATTTCGGTGGCGGAACTCCGACTTCCCTCAGTGCAGACGAACTGGACCAGCTTCTTACAAAGATTGAAAATACCTTCGACCTTTCCACAGTGAAAGAATACACGGTAGAGGCAGGTCGTCCGGACAGCATTACGGAGGATAAGCTTCGCACTCTGCGTGCCCATGGAATTACCAGAATTTCCATCAATCCGCAGACTATGAAGCAGGCAACTCTGGACATCATCGGACGTCTCCATACGGTAGAACATGTGAAAGAGCAGTTTAAACTGGCCCGCGAGCTTGGATTTGACAACATCAACATGGACCTGATCATCGGACTTCCGGAGGAGAACCTTGACGATGTCCGCCAGACTATGGAAGAAGTAAAAGCTCTGGCTCCGGACAGCGTGACTGTTCATTCCCTTGCAATCAAGCGTGCAGCGAAGTTCAACATGTTCAAAGAAAAATATGCGAACCTCAAGATGGAAAATACGCAGGAGATGATCGATGTGACAGCCGAGTATTCCCGCGGTATGGGACTGGTTCCGTATTATCTGTACCGTCAGAAAAATATGGCGGGCAACTTCGAAAATGTAGGCTATGCGGCTCCTGGAAAAGAGTGTATCTACAACATTCTGATCATGGAGGAGAAACAGACCATCGTGGCCTGCGGCGCTGGAACCACAACGAAGGTCGTATTCCCGAAGGAAAATCGTCTGGAACGTGTGGAAAATGTAAAAGATGTTGCTCAGTATATCGAGAGAATCGATGAAATGATCGAGAGAAAAGAAAAAATGCTTGAAAAGCTCGACCTTGTATACTAAAGTAATATACAGTTAAATTTTATGAAATAGAGGACTAACACTATGGCATTAAAGAAAAAGCCGGTTACCGGCATGAAAGATATTCTGCCTGCAGAGATGCAGATCCGTGACTACGTTCTTGGTCAGATCAAGGAGACTTACCGCAGCTTCGGTTATTCTTCCATCGAGACTCCGTGCGTAGAGCACATCGAAAACCTCCTGAGCAAACAGGGCGGTGATAATGAGAAGCTGATCTTCAAGGTATTAAAGCGCGGCGAGAAATTAAATCTGGAAACAGCAGAGACTGAGAATGATCTCACAGACAGCGGTCTTCGTTATGACCTGACACTTCCGCTTGCGAGATATTATTCCAACAACAATGCGAACCTGTCTGCACCGTTCAAGGCACTTCAGGTTGGCAGCGTATGGCGTGCAGACCGTCCGCAGAAGGGACGTTTCAGACAGTTCGTTCAGTGTGATATCGATATTCTGGGCGATGCAACCAATCAGGCAGAGATCGAGCTGATCCTTGCGACAACAACAGCTCTCTCCAAGATCTGCCCGGACAATAAGTTCGAAGTTCGTGTGAATGACCGTAAGATCCTTCGTGCGATGGCTGTATACAGCGGATTCCCGGAGGATGACATCGAGAAAGTATTTATCACAGTTGATAAGATGGACAAGATCGGTGTCGAGGGCGTTAAGAAAGAGTTAATGGAAAATGGCTATTCCGAAGAGACAGCTGACAAATATTTAGACCTGATGGGTCAGGTAGTCAACGATGCCAGCGGTGTGCGTAAGATGGGCGAGATCCTTGAGGGCGTTCTTGAACCGGGCGCTGCAGAGAATCTGGCAGAGATTCTTGAGACTGTGGCAGCAGTTTCCACAGGCGATTTCGCACTGAGCTTTGACCCGACACTGGTTCGCGGTATGGGCTATTACACAGGCACGATCTTCGAAGTTTCCATGGAAGGCTTCGGCGGTTCCGTAGCAGGCGGCGGACGTTACGACAAGATGATCGGTAAATTTACAGGTATGGACACTCCGGCTTGTGGATTTTCCATCGGCTTTGAGCGTATCGTAACCATCCTTATGGATGCAGGTTTTACTGTACCGGCTGTCAATGCAAAAGAAGCTTGGCTCTTCGAAAAAGGCATGGGCATGGAAAGACTTTCTTCTATTATGAAAGAAGCAATGGAAGAGAGAAAGAATGGAAAAACCATCCTTCTTGCACAGATGAATAAGAACAAAAAGTTCCAGAAAGATCAGCTGACAAAAGAAGGTTACACAGAGTTTAAAGAGTTCTATAAAGAAGCGTTAAAACAGTAAAGACTTGACTACAAGCTGTCCGGTGTGGACGGCAGAATGGAGAAATAACTATGGCAGAATCTATGAAAGGCTTAAAACGTTCCTGTCGCTGTGCAGAAGTGACTGAGGCTAACATTGGCCAGGAACTGACATTAATGGGCTGGGTTCAGAAGAGCAGAAATAAAGGCGGTATCATCTTTACAGATCTTCGTGACCGTTCCGGCCTGATTCAGATCATTTTCGAGGAAAGCGACTGTGGAAGTGAAGACTTCGCAAAAGCAGAAAAATTAAGAGGTGAATTCTCTATCGCTGTAACAGGTGTGATCGAGAAGCGTTCCGGCGCTGCAAACCAGAACTTAAAGACAGGTACGATCGAGGTACGTGCAAAATCCTTACGTATCCTCTCCGAGTCCGAAGTTCCGCCGTTCCCGATCGAGGAGAACTCCAAGACAAAAGAAGAACTTCGTTTAAAATACCGTTATCTCGACCTTCGTCGTCCGGATCTCCAGAAGAACTTCGTGGTAAGAAGCCGTGTTGCAACTATGGTGCGCCAGTTCCTTGCTGATGAAGGATTCTTAGAGATCGAGACACCGACATTAATTAAGAGTACACCGGAAGGCGCAAGAGACTATCTTGTACCGAGCCGTGTTCACCCGGGCAACTTCTATGCGCTGCCGCAGTCTCCGCAGACATTAAAGCAGCTCTTAATGTGCTCTGGTTTCGACCGTTATTTCCAGATCGCAAGATGTTACCGTGATGAGGACCTTCGTGCTGACCGTCAGCCGGAGTTCACACAGATCGACATGGAGCTTTCTTACGTGGATGTTGACGATGTATTAGACGTAAATGAGAGAATGCTTCAGAAGATTTTCAAAGAGATCAATGGTATCGATGTAGAACTTCCGATCCAGAGAATGACATACCGTGAGGCTATGGACCGTTACGGTTCCGATAAGCCGGATACACGTTTTGGTATGGAGCTGCAGAACATCTCTGACGTAGTAAAAGACTGTGAATTCGTAGTATTCAAAGGCGCTCTTGAAAATGGCGGTTCCGTTCGCGGTATCAACGCAGAAGGTCAGGGCGCAATGCCGAGAAAGAAAATTGACGCACTCGTAGAGTATGCAAAGGGCTTCGGTGCGAAAGGTCTTGCTTACCTTGCAATTAACGAAGACGGCACATACAAATGCTCCTTCAGCAAGTTCATGAAGCCGGAAGAGCTGGATGCGATCGTAGAAGCTATGGACGGTAAGAAGGGCGACCTCCTTCTTTTCGCAGCAGATAAGAATAAAGTTGTATTTGACGTACTTGGCAACCTTCGTCTTGAACTCGCAAGACAGCAGGATCTTCTCAAGAAGGATGTATTTAAGTTCCTTTGGGTAACAGAGTTCCCGCTCTTTGAGTACGATGAGGAAGAGAACCGCTACGTGGCAGTTCATCACCCATTCACATCCCCGATGGACGAGGATTTACATCTCCTTGATTCCGATCCGGGTGCAGTTCGTGCGAAAGCATACGATATTGTACTGAACGGTACAGAGATCGGTGGTGGTTCCGTTCGTATCCACCAGGCTGATATCCAGGCGAAGATGTTCGAGAAACTTGGCTTTACAGAGGAAAGCGCAAATTCTCAGTTCGGTTTCCTTCTTGAAGCATTCAAGTATGGTGTTCCGCCGCACGCAGGTCTTGCCTATGGTCTCGACCGTGTGATCATGTTAATGGTAGGTGCAGACAGCATCCGTGACGTAATCGCATTCCCGAAGGTAAAAGATGCTTCCTGTCTGATGATGGAAGCTCCGAACGTAGTAGACCAGAAACAGCTTGACGAGCTTGGAATTGCTATTGCGATCAAAGAGGAAGAATAATTTAAAATTGTAAAATAAGAGATACCGCCCGTGCGATGTGCATTGGGCGGTATTTTTGTGAAACTTTCGTGAACTTGTGGAATTTTACAGGTGCCTTTGCTATGATAAACCTAGAAACAAGCCAAACTAAAGAACAGCGAGGTGAGCAAATGGATACAAGAAAGATTCTGGTGGTTGATGACGAAGCGCGTATGCGCAAACTGGTCAAAGACTTTCTTTTGATTAAAGGATATAGTGTTCTGGAAGCGGCAGACGGTGAGCAGGCCGTGGATACGTTTTTTAAAGATAAAGAGATCGATCTGATCATTCTGGATATCATGATGCCAAAGATGGACGGCTACGAGGTCTGCAAGACCATTCGTCAGTATTCCCAAGTTCCGATCGTGATGCTGACGGCTCGTTCCGATGAACGAGATGAGCTTCTTGGTTTTGAACTTGGCGTAGATGAATACATTTCCAAGCCGTTTAGTCCCAAGATCCTGGTGGCTCGTATTGAAGCCATTCTCCGGAGAAAGTCAACAACGACAGGAGAAATGCTGGAGACAGCGGGAATCCGTGTAGACAAAGATGCCCATGAAGTGTTTGCAGATGGAAAACCAGTGGAGCTGAGCAACAAAGAATTTGAACTTCTGACATACTTTTTAGAAAATCAGGGAATGGCGCTCTCAAGAGAAAAAATTCTCAACAACGTTTGGAATTACGATTATTTTGGAGATGCCCGCACCATCGACACTCACGTGAAAAAGCTGAGAAGCAAACTCGGCTCCAAAGGTGATATGATCAAGACTATTTGGGGCATGGGATATAAATTTGAGGTAGACGAATGATGAAATCTATACGAACCAGGTTAACCGTGACATACATTGTTCTTGTGGCGGTGATGATCATGTCGATCTGGGCGGTAAATCATTTTTATCTGGAGAAATATTACATCAGTGACAAAGTTGAATCATTGAACGAGGCATATCTTGCGATCGACCGTCAGATTGCGAACAACGAGGAAAATGGGATTTCCATTGCAGAGGCGATGAAGCAGGTTCAGGACGCAGACGGAAACATTACCGAGGGAAATCTGCGTAAACTGATCCGAGAATTTAGCGATAAGACGAATGTTTCAATCTTAATGATCGATAACAGTTCCTATGAAACTGCTTTGTATTCCACAGCGCGAGATGCCCAGTTGTTGAAAAGTCGTGTGGACCGCTACATTTTTGGTGATAACTGGAACAAAGCCGTCGTTCTGGAAGAATATGAAAACTATAAGATTCAGCAGAGCTTTGATCCTTTCCGTGAGGGAATGTATCTGGAAAGCTGGGGATTTTTCTCCGACAATACAACTGCATTTATCATGAATACTCCGCTTTCCAGCATTCGTGAAAGTGTGGCATTGTCCAACCGCTTTCTGGCGTATGTTGGTATTGTGGCGGTAGTGAGCGGAGCGATTTTGATCTATGTGGCGACGAGACGCATGACCACTCCGATCAATGAACTGTCCGTTCTTTCTGAGAAAATGTCCCGACTGGATTTTAATGTCCGTTTTGAGGCAAAAGAGCACGATGTGGAGGAGATCAAGATCCTCGGCAGCAGCATGAACATGCTGTCAGCCCGGTTAAAAGAAACGATTGGTGAACTAAAATCTGCCAACAATCAGCTGCAGAAGGATATTGAAGAAAAAACGCGGATTGATGAAATGCGAAAAGAGTTTGTGGCAAATGTGTCCCATGAACTGAAAACTCCGATCGCATTGATCCAGGGATATGCGGAAGGTCTGCAGGAGGGTATGGCGGAGGACAAAGAAAGCCGCGATTATTACTGTGAAGTCATCGTGGATGAAGCCGGAAAGATGAACAAAATGGTAAAACAGCTGCTGACGCTGTCTTCATTAGAAAGCGGCAATGACAGAACGGTCATGGAGCGCTTTGATATCGTAGAGCTGATCGAGGGCGTGCTTGGCGCAGCCCGAATTTTGCTGGAGCAAAATGAAATTACCGTGAAATTTGAAGCCCAAGCTCCGATTTATGTCTGGGCCGACGAATTTAAGATTGAAGAAGTTGTTACCAACTATCTGAGCAATGCGATCAACCATGTGGGAGGCGATAAAATTATTGTCATCCGAATCAAACAGGAAAACGGTCAGGCTCGTGTGAGCGTATTTAATACAGGCACACCGATCCCAGAAGAAGAATTTCCAAACCTCTGGAATAAATTTTACAAAGTGGATAAGGCCCGAACCCGCGCATATGGCGGCTCCGGAATCGGTCTTTCCATTGTAAAAGCGATCATCGACGGTCACGGACAGAAGTGCGGCGCAGAGAACTGGGATAATGGCGTGGAATTCTGGTTCACGGTGGATGGAACGGATGAATAGAAGTGGATATATAATGTATAAAAAAGAGGCATCGCATGGCGGCAATGTCATTTAGTTTAGGTTTTTAGTTATTAAGTTAAAGAGCCACTTCAACCTGTGCGTTGAAGTGGCTCCCCTTTTCATTATGAATTTTTAGAACCACAAAACTGAAAGTTTCACCTTATTTGCCTATACTCCGATAAGTTTCTTTAAATCCTCTTCTGGCGTAGAAATTGGCGCAATGTTGTAATTTTTCATTAAGAAATCAAGTACATTAGGTGAAACAAATGCTGGCAGAGTTGGTCCTAGTAAAATATTCTTAATGCCAAGATGCAGCAAAGTAAGTAAGATACATACTGCTTTCTGCTCATACCATGAAAGTACCATTGAAAGTGGTAAATCATTCACGCCACATTCAAAGGCCTCTGCAAGAGCAACAGCCACTTTAATCGCACTATATGCATCATTACACTGTCCCATATCCATAATGCGAGGGAAGCCCCCAATATTTCCTAAATCCAAATCATTGAATCGATACTTCCCACAAGCAAGTGTAAGTACAATGCTATCTTCTGGTGTCTGCTTAACAAACTCTGTATAATAGTTTCTTCCCGGTCTTGCACCATCGCATCCGCCAACTAGGAAGAAATGCTTAATTGCACCTGATTTTACTGCTTCAATCACCGCTTCTGCGTTAGATAATACTGCATTATGAGCAAATCCAGTCATGACAGTTTCTCCACCATTGATTCCAGCAAACTGCACATCTTCTTTGTATCCGCCAAGTTCCAATGCCTTGTTAATGACTACAGAGAAATCTTTTTCTTCCCCAACATGAACTATATCCGGATAAGAAACTACTTCTGTTGTAAACACACGATCTGAATAACTGTCCTTTGGTGGCATTAGGCAATTCGTTGTAAAAAGAATAGGCGCAGGAATATTGGCAAATTCTTTCTGCTGATTCTGCCATGCTGTCCCAAAATTACCTTTTAGATGAGTGTATTTCTTCAGCTCCGGATATGCGTGTGCTGGAAGCATCTCTCCATGAGTATATACATTAACTCCTTTTTCCTTTGTCTGCTCTAATAACTGTTTTAAATCATACAAATCATGTCCAGAAATTACAATAAACGGACCTTTTTCTACTTTCAAAGAAACACTGGTTGGTGCAGGATTTCCATAAGTTTCTGTGTTTGCTTTATCTAAAAGAGCCATACACTTTAAGTTAATCTCACCGGTCTGTAACACAATAGGTAATAGTTCTTCCATTCCCCAATCTCTCATTCCGATTGCAAATAATGCTTTATATAAGAAACTATTAACTTCCTTGTCGGTATATCCTAAAACAGAAGCATGATATGCATATGCAGCTACACCACGAATACCAAAAAGTATCAATGACTTCAGCGAACGCACATCCTCATCCCCCTGCCAAATTAACTGCACATCAAAATTATCATTTCTTCCACAACAACTTGCGCAACTAAAACAATTTGGAACCAGACGCTCTTTCTCAGCTTCAATTTTTTTAATCAATGTCTCTATAGTTTGATTGTTAAAATTCACATTGGTAATTGTTGTAAACAATCCTTCAAGTATTAACTTATCAGTATTAGCATCAACAAGGTTTTCATTTCCTTCCGTTGCTCTTGCTAAGCCGATTAACGCACCTGTAAGTTCATCTTGTAACTTAGCAGTATCAGCTTTTTTACCACATACTCCCTGTACTCCTGTACAAGCTTGACATCCTGCTGTCTGTTCACACTGAAAACAAAACATTTTATTTTCCATTATTGTATCCTCCATTCATTAATCTAATATTTTTCCATCAGTTGATATAGTAACAACACGCCAAGGAATAAATTTACCACTTATCTGCAATGCTCTCTTTGCGGCATATTCTATTCCACCACAGCATGGCACTTCCATTCGAACAACAGTTACACTCTTAATGTTATTATTCTTAATAATTTCAGTAAGTTTTTCTGTATAGTCTCCCTCGTCTAACTTAGGACAGCCGATAAGCGTGATATGGTTGCGAATAAATTCCTTATGGAAATTTCCATATGCATAGGCTGTGCAATCAGCAGCAATCAAAAGATTAGCTCCATCAAAATAAGGCGCACGAGGCGGTAACAATTTTATTTGCACCGGCCATTGCATAAGTTCGGAATTTATCGCTGGTGTCGTAAAATCACAATTTTCTCTCATAATCTGTTTTGCCTGTGTTCCGGGACAACCACATGCCAAAGTTTCATGTTCCTTTTTCTTCTTTGAAGCTAATACCGCTGCCTCATCATAAGCTGGAGCTTCTCTTTCTTCAAAAGTGATTGCATCCGTCGGACAAGTTGGTAAACAATCTCCTAAACCATCGCAGTAATCTTCTCTGGTAAGTTTTGCCTTTCCATCAATCATCTCGATTGCACCTTCATGACATGCATCTGCGCATGCTCCACAACCAATACATTTTTCTTCATCGATTTTAATTATTTTACGTACCATCTAAATCCTCCAATCTAAAGTTCTCTTTGACTTTATAGACGAATTATAATACAATAATTAAAACAAGTCGGTTGTTTTTACAACAAAGGAGTGATTTATGCAAAAATATATTGATACCTTAAAACGCACTCAACTATTCTCCGGTGTAGGGGATAATGAAATTTCCGCAATGTTAAACTGTCTGCAAGCCAGATTACTTACCTTTAAAAAAGGAGATTATGTTTTCAGAGAAGGAGAACACATAGATAACATCACCGTATTATTAGATGGAAAACTATTAGTACAACATGATGATTTTTGGGGAAACCGAAACATTGTTAATGTAATACGTGTTGGAGAAATGTTTGGAGAGGCTTATGTAGCGCCAGAAAGCGGTTCTCTTCTTAATGACGTCATTGCAGAGGAAGACAGTACCGTTATTTTCTTTGACATTAAGCGTATCCTTACTGTATGCTCAACTGCGTGTCGTTTTCATTCTATGGTCGTACAGAACCTATTTTTTTCAATTTCTGAAAAGAATAGAAAACTAGTTCAGAAAATCGGCCATATGTCCAAACGCTCCACTCGCGCCAAACTTTTATCATATCTTTCGGAAGAGGCAAAGAGACATAACAATAGGCAATTCATAATTCCATTTTCCAGACAACAACTCGCAGATTTTCTTTGTGTTGACCGCAGTGCCATGTCAAATGAACTCTGCAAAATGCGTGATGAAGGTCTTCTACAATTTGACAAAAATGAGTTTATCCTACTATAACAAAAGCAGCCATCTCTTAGATTTCTCTAAAAGATGGCTGTTCCAATATAATCATTACAAAGTGTGCGTAAAATTCAAATTTACTATTGATTTTATAGTATCATGTTCCTGTAAATGTGTTATTTTAAGTTTCTCTCAAAAATCAGTCAGAAGAATAGTAACATTCGGTTTTTACATCTTGTAATAGACTAGTTGCAACTATTTTATGACGTCTGCTGACTGTGATTTTGAAAAAACATTTTCATTTTTCCTACATTTACATGACTAGTGAGAAAAATCTCAAGACATGTCCTGCTTAACTTAATGAGCCTTTTCGGAAGTTCGATTTTTCAGAAAAATGCGTATTTCCATTTCTAAAAATCAATTTTCCTACGTTTCAACGACTAGTTGTGCGGTTTTCCATGGCGTTTTGTTCGCTCACTTTTTCAAATTGTCGCAAACTTTCCCTACATTCCATTGACTAGTTGATATTTCGATATAGACGTTGGCACACTCAATTTTTCAAAGCCCCTTTTTCTCTTTAGAGATAAGTTTTTTCTGAAAAAGCTATTTTTTTTCCTCTTTATGATGGAATTTTCAAAAAATAAATATGCTCCTGTAAAATCACACGGAGCAGTCTCAAAAAGACCGCCCCTTCTTTTTTTATGCAGATACCCTATAGGTAAACCCTACAAAAGACTTCGCTTTCAAATTTCTTTCATCACTTCGGTTAGGGCGAACCGCTTCGGTATACTTTGCAATATCTTTCATCAACTGCTTTCCGTTCCCGTTGTCTTCCCGATAAAACTTCTTGCATAGATAAACCGCCATATTCCAATTAACCTTGTACGCATGGATATTTTTCTTCGTTTTTTCAACAACAACTTTTCCTGCAATCCTACTACAAAAATTCGACATAATCATTGCCGCAAAAATTTCCTGTTTTACAAAATCATCATTCTTACTATGAAGATTTACAAGTCCAAATCCGTATTTTAATTCTCGAAAGGCTGTCTCAATTCCCCAACGTGCATGGTAAAGTTCCTTAATTTCTTGTAAAGAAAAACTTCTTGGAAGACTTGTTGCAAGGGTTTCATATTGTCCTGTATCAAGCATGAAACGGATAATTCGCAGTTTCATGGGATATGGAGAAGGAAAATCCCACCTTGTACAGTTAGTGTTTGAACTGTATATTCGATTCTTGTTTATTAGGAAACTGCTCCTACGGAGCACTCCCCATATTAAAAAGGACCCGCTGGAAGCGGGCATGAGAAATAGACGATGTTGTCTAGAAGATATAAAAGCCTTCTGCACCGACTTCATCGTCGTCATCGAATTCATGTAGGAAATAATCCATGTCCAGAAGGTCGCTGTCAGACATACGTTTGATGTCTTGACGAGACATTCCTTCAGGAGGATTTGCAAGATATTTTTCTCTAAGTTTCGCTACAAGTTGTTTTTCTGCATCGTTTTTCATGATGAGGCCTCCCGTCTGATGATATATTTTCATTTTATCATGAACGAGAGCGTTGGGGAATAGTATTCGATGGAGAACGACAGCCATGCTTTCGCATAGTCCTTTCATAGAGTTCTTGTAACGAAACAGGGCGATGATTGTAGTAGATTTCAAGTATACGCATGATTTTTCCACATTTCGGACATTGAAGCGGATCGTATCCAAATGAGTTCAGAATGGACATGCGCCATTGATTGAACTGTAATAATACTTTTTGAGCTTGCTTCGAAATGATTCTGTAAAGCTTTTTGTCGGATTCACGATGTCTGGCATATATGCCATAATAACGAACCATCTTAAAGTGCTTTTCCGGGATATGTTGAATAAGGCGTGCAATGAATTCCATTGCAGGAAGAGCCTCTGTTACAGGTACATCATCTTCGTGACGATTGTAGTGAAAGATGACGTTAACTTAATAAATTTCGTCATAAACTAAATGACATTGCACATGTCGGTGCCTCTTTTTTAATCAGCGGACATATACTGGCTTGGTACTCTGCTTATGTGCATTTTGCCCATGAAAAAGCCTATTTTAATGAATTGCATATGCATTTAAAACAATTAGAAAAACTTTGCAAAAAAGGTGTTGACTTTTGTCGGAACGGGTGGTAAGATATGCCATGTCCTTGAGAGGCCGAAAGCAACTTAGTGAATGCAAAGCATGAACTTAGTGCGAGGTCGTTCGCGAACCTTAGCGAGACAACATCGAGCTTAGTTGAGCGAACATCAATGTCACGGACATCAAACAGAGCGTCCTTCGAGACAGCGTGAGATGTTCAAAAATAAAAACAAAAAAGCTGTTGACAAAAACGCGAAGCTGTGATAAATTAATCTGGCTGTCGCGAGAAACGACAACAACGAACCTTGAAAACTGAACAGTATGTAAAACCCTGAAAATTCTTATAAAAATGGCCTAAGGTATTGGCCATGAATGAGAACATTC
>SVDR01000102.1 GCA_015057755.1 Lachnoclostridium sp. | reverse complement strand
TGGTATGGGTGAACTTCACCTTGAGATCATCGTTGACAGACTTCTTCGTGAGTTTAAGGTTGAGGCTAACGTAGGTGCTCCTCAGGTTGCTTACAAGGAGACATTTACTAAGGCTGTTGAAGTTGACAGCAAGTACGCTAAGCAGTCCGGTGGTCGTGGTCAGTACGGTCACTGTAAGGTTCGCTTCGAGCCTATGGATCCGAACGCTGAAGAAACATTCAAGTTCGAGTCCAGCGTTGTTGGCGGTGCTATTCCGAAGGAATACATCCCGGCAGTCGGCGAAGGTATCGAAGAGGCTACAAAGGCTGGTATCCTTGGCGGATTCCCTGTACTTGGTGTATACGCTAACGTATACGATGGTTCCTACCATGAGGTAGACTCCAGTGAAATGGCATTCCACATTGCCGGCTCCCTTGCTTTCAAGGATGCTATGGCTAAGGCAAATGCAGTTCTTCTTGAGCCTATCATGAAGGTAGAGGTTTCCATGCCGGAAGAGTACATGGGTGATGTTATCGGTGACATCAACTCCAGACGCGGCCGTATCGAAGGTATGGACGACGTAGGCGGCGGAAAGATGGTTAGAGGTTACGTTCCGTTAGCAGAGATGTTCGGATACGCAACAGACCTTCGTTCCAAGACTCAGGGTCGTGGTAACTACTCTATGTTCTTCGAGAAATACGAGCAGGTTCCGAAGAGTGTTCAGGAGAAAGTTATCTCTGCAAAAAAATAATTAAAGCAATAAAATAGTCTTGAAAATATCTATGATTTGAAATATAATCATAGATAGCGTGATGAGAATCATAAACAAAATATTTATTAAAAATGCCTAAGGGCGATATGTAATTTAAGGAGGATTTCCAAAATGGCAAAGGCTAAATTCGAAAGAGGCAAAACTCATTGTAACATTGGTACCATCGGACACGTTGACCATGGTAAAACAACTTTAACAGCTGCTATCACAAAAGTTCTCGCTGAGAGAGTTGCTGGTAACGCTAAGGTAGATTTCGAAAACATCGATAAGGCTCCGGAAGAGAGAGAGCGTGGTATCACAATCTCCACAGCACACGTTGAGTACCAGACAGAGAACAGACACTATGCACACGTTGACTGCCCTGGACATGCTGACTACGTTAAGAACATGATCACAGGTGCTGCTCAGATGGATGGTGCTATCCTCGTAGTAGCTGCAACTGACGGTGTTATGGCTCAGACAAAAGAGCACATCCTTCTTTCCCGTCAGGTAGGTGTTCCGTACATCGTAGTATTCATGAACAAGTGTGATATGGTAGACGACGAAGAGCTTCTTGAGCTGGTTGAGATGGAGATCACAGAGCAGCTTGAAGAGTACGACTTCAATGACTGTCCGATCGTTAAGGGTTCCGCACTTCAGGCACTCAACGATCCGATGGGCGAGTGGGGCGACAAGGTTATGGAGCTCATGGATACAGTTGATTCCTACATTCCGGATCCGGAGCGTGCAACAGATAAGCCGTTCCTTATGCCTGTTGAGGACGTATTCACAATCACAGGTCGTGGTACAGTAGCTACAGGTAGAGTAGAGCGTGGTACACTTCACCTCAACGAGGAAGTTGAAATCGTTGGTATCAAGGAAGAGTCCCGTAAGACAGTTGTAACAGGTATCGAGATGTTCCGTAAGCTTCTTGATGAGGCTCAGGCTGGTGACAACATCGGTGCACTCCTTCGTGGTGTTCAGAGAACAGAGATCGAAAGAGGACAGGTTCTTTCCAAACCGGGCAGCGTTAAGTGCCATACAAAGTTCACAGCTCAGGTTTACGTTCTGACAAAGGACGAGGGTGGCCGTCATACACCTTTCTTCAACAACTACAGACCGCAGTTCTACTTCAGAACAACTGACGTAACAGGCGTTATCAACCTTCCGGAAGGCACAGAGATGTGCATGCCTGGCGACAACGTTGAGATGACAATCGAGCTCATCCACCCGATCGCTATGGAGCAGGGTCTTACATTCGCTATCCGTGAGGGTGGCCGTACAGTAGGATCTGGCCGTGTTGCTACAGTTATCGAATAAGAATAGCTAATATACAATGATATTAATTCCCAGAGCAATAAGCTCTGGGAATTTTTTTGTTTAAAAGGTAGAAGAATAAATGGAAATATGCTATACTCTTCGGGTGTGACTTTTTTGAAGGAGTAGATTAGTATGCAGGAGAATAATAAAGAGCGAGGGCAGAGAGCCAGGTTTTCCGGTGGATTGGGATATATTTTAGCGGCAGCAGGATCTGCGGTTGGCCTTGGCAATATCTGCAGATTTCCTTATCTGGCGGCGAGACATGGCGGAGGCATGTTCCTTTTAACATATCTTGTCTTAATGCTTACATTTGGTTATGCCCTGATTGTGTCCGAGACAGCGATTGGCCGTAAGACAAAGAAGAGCCCGGTTGGAGCTTTTATGACTTTTGGCAAAGGGAAGGCTTTTCGGTTCGGCGGATGGATCAATGCGGTAATACCCATGCTGATTGTTCCGTATTATTCGGTCATTGGCGGCTGGGTTATCAAGTATATTATAGAATACATAAATGGGAATTCTTCAGAATTAGCTCAGGACGGATATTTTGTCACGTTTATTGCAGATTCCATGAGCGCAGAACTGTGGTATCTGGTATATGCGGCTATTGCATTTGCGATTATTCTTGCGGGTGTTAAGAATGGAATTGAGAGAGTTTCCAAGGTAATGATGCCGATACTTGTTGTCTTGGCTATAGTGGTGGCTGTTTATTCTGTAACCCGCCCGGGAGCAATAGAGGGGGTGAAATACTTCCTTATCCCCAATTTTGAGAACTTTTCTATAATGACAGTAGTAGCAGCTATGGGGCAGATGTTTTATTCTCTGTCTATAGCTATGGGTATTTTATATACCTATGGTTCCTATCTGTCAGATGATGTGGATATTGCAAAATCAACATCCAGAGTTGAATTGTGTGATACAGGTATTGCTGTTTTGGCAGGATTAATGGTGATTCCAAGTGTGTTTGCTTTTTCCGGAGGAGATCCGGATACACTAAATGCAGGAGTTCCGCTGATGTTTATTACTCTTCCGAAGGTTTTTGACAGCATGGGATTCGGCAATGTGATCGGTTTTGCTTTCTTTACAATGGTTCTGTTTGCTGCGATCACAAGTTCTATTGCACTTTTGGAAACTGCCGTGTCTACATTAACAGATGAATTGAGCTGGAGTAGAAAGAAAGGTATTGGAGCAATGGCGGTTGTGATGCTTGCGTTAGGAACTGCCAGTGCATTTGGATTTGGTGTCTGGGACTTTGTGACGATCATGGGAATGAGCATTTTGGATTTTCTGGATTTCCTTACCAATTCTGTAATGATGCCGATTGCGGCATTTGCTACCTGTATGCTTGTTGTTCGAGTGATCGGATGTAAAAATGTAGCAGATGAAGTAAGAAAGTCTTCTGCATTTGGCCGGGAAAAGGTATATGCATTTGTTATGCGTTATCTGGCGCCGATTTGTACGATTATAATTTTAATCAGTTCCGTTGCCAATGTAATGGGCTGGATTACATTATAAAATAAAGGTATCGAGGACCTGTTCGGGTCTTTCGATACCTTTTTGTTTGCTAAAGCTGGTTGTATAAATGCTGGACTGCGTTTTTGGAGGCTAATGTTTCGGAAAAGGCGCTGGCACTTCCGGAGGCCACTGCCATCTTAAGCGCATACAGATAGTCTCTTTGTTCACTCCAGCCGGTCAGAAAGCCTGCCACCATAGAGTCGCCGGCGCCGACAGCGTTGATAAGTGTGCCGTTAGGAGCTCGAAGGGAAATGCAATCCCCTGTTTCTGAAACCAGAACAGCTCCTTCTTTTCCCAAAGAGACCAAAACATTGCGCGCTCCCATGCTCTGGAGCTTCTGGGCACAGGTTACAATGTCTTCTTTTGCATATAAATGAACTCCGAAAATATCTTCCAGTTCCTGTAGATTGGGTTTTATAAGAAATGGATGAAGTGGAAGTGTGTTCGTCAGCAGTTCTCCGGTGGCATCAATTACAGAAGTAATATTTTTACGATTGGTAATGGCAAGAATATCCCGGTAAATGGTGTTGGATATGCTTTTTGGAATGCTTCCGGCGAGTACCAATGTGTCGTATTTGGACAGATGACTCAGCTTATGAAAAAGCTTCTTGAGTGCATGGCCGTCAATATCCGGTCCGCAGCCATTGATTTCGGTGCTGCTGGAATCTTTTAGTTTTATATTAATCCTGGACATTCCGCTGTTGAGCGTTATAAAGTCGCAGAGAAAGCCGATCTCTTTACATCTTTTTTCAATTTCGGCACCGGTAAATCCTGCGGTGAATCCCAGCGCAATAGATTTCACACCCAGATTCCAGAGAACGGTAGAAACATTGAGACCTTTGCCGCCGGGCAAGATCAATTCTGAGCTGGTGCGATTGGTCCGACCTGTTTCAAAGTTATCGACGGAAATAATATAGTCTAACGATGGATTAAATGTAACGGTATATATCATAGCAATACTCCTGCCAACATGATTTATGGAATTATTGTACAATTAAACGCGGTGAAAGACAATAAAAATGCGGCATACATTTTAAATGTATGCCGCTGGTAGTGCTGTTTACTGTAATACAAGATCCGGCCACTGAGTATCGCTTACGATTGCGATGTAAGTCTTGCCTGTGTTGAATGTGATCTCGTTGCCTTCCAGGTCAGTATAACGAGTATGGCCTGTATCGGTTGCCTTGGACCATTTGATCGGAATGGCTGTTCCGTTCGTGATGAAGTAACCGTCGCGATCGGAATCAAGAATGTTGAAGATCATGTATCCGTGATCATCAAACTGACGATGAGTCGCATTCTGAATGATCAGGTTCTTGAATGCCAGCTGCTGATTGTTGTTGCCTGCATCTAAATGAGGCTGGCCGTATTCAGAGTAAAGATATGTCTGAGATGCTTCGTCATACTTTAACTCAGAACCATTATGCTTGAAGGGGAGATCGATGAATGTACAGCTGAAAGACCCGTTCTCTGTTGTAAGGTCAACCGGTCTTGTCTCAGAAGCAAATTCAAAATTATGTCCTTCATAGTACTGAGTATATTCTCTGGATACCTTGCTGTTGCTGAACTTCTTGTCCATGTCGCCGGTTACGATATATTCTGTAAATTCTCTCGGCTTACCATTCTCAATACGGGCGAATCCTCCGCTGAAGTTGTTCACATAAGGAA
>SVDR01000015.1 GCA_015057755.1 Lachnoclostridium sp. | reverse complement strand
ACGGTTTCCGTTTCGATGGTATTACATCTATGCTGTACCATGACCATGGCCTTGGTACAAGCTTTGACAACAGCAAATACTTCTCTCTGAATACACATGTGGAGGCGATTACATATTTACAGCTTGCTAACGAGCTGATCCGTCAGGTGAATCCGAAGGCTATCACAATCGCGGAAGATATGTCCGGTATGCCGGGTATGTGTCTGCCGATCGAGGATGGCGGTATCGGTTTCGACTATCGTCTGGCTATGGGTATGCCGGATATGTGGGTGAAAGCCGTAAAAGAGTCTGTGGACGAAGGCTGGCATATCAATGGCATGTGGGGCAATATGTGCCTCAGAAGACCGGGAGAGGGCACTGTGGCTTATGTAGAGAGCCATGACCAGGCTCTGGTTGGTGATCAGACCATGATCTTCCGTCTGGCAGGTGCCAATATGTACACCGATATGGATAAGGCCTGCCACAATCCGCATATTGACCGTGCGATCGCACTCCATAAGATGATCCGCTTATTCTCCATCGGTGCAGGCGGTGAGGCTTACCTGAACTTCATGGGCAATGAATTCGGTCATCCGGAATGGATCGATTTCCCGCGTGAGGGCAATGGCTGGAGCTTCCATTACTGCAGACGTCAGTGGAGTCTCCGTGACAATGGTTTCCTGAAATACCAGTGGCTTGGTGATTTTGATGAGGATATGATCGCACTCACCAAGAAGCACAAGATCTTTGAGCAGACATTTGGTGATCTGAAACTTTCCAAAGAGCCGGAGAAGATGATCGCGTTCTACCGCAAAGGTTTGCTGTTTGCATTTAACTTCCATCCGAGTCAGTCTCTGACCAATGTGCTGATCCCGGTTGAGAATTATGCCGACTACACAGTTGCGATGTCTAGTGACGATGAGAAATACGGCGGATTCAATCAGGTTGAGCACATCAAGTATCCGGTGAAGAGATTCAATGGTCAGAATTTCATTGAAATTTATTTACCGGCTCGTACAGCGATCGTTCTGGAAGAAGGAAGAAAACGTCCGGTTCCGAAAAAGATTCTTGAAGCAGAAGAGATGGCAAAACAGATGCTTGAAGCAGAAAAACAATAGAAAATATTAGAAAAAGGGGAAATCTTACAAATTTCCTCTTTTCTTTTTGGAGAAGTAATGCTATAATGGCGCACATATGAAATGAATAGCATCTGCAAACATAGCAGATTATAGAAGATAGAGGTGCAGGATTCATAAGTACCGCAAACGTTCAGCCGGACCGGCTGTTTGTGTGAAAGGGGATTTTGCCGAAGGATTCTTACAGGTCCGTGTAAGGATGCCTGGGACGACGGAGAAGATCCGGCGGACTGTCACAAAATGTGGAGCGCTATCTTGTGTTGTGAAAATTAGCTAATACGAGTGATTCTTGTATTATGTCTGTCTGAATGTTACACCACAAACGCGTCTTCCGTAAGGAACTATCGTTTGTGGTGTTTTTGTTTCAGAGAATACAAAGAAAGGATTAGAAAAAATGAGAAGTAACAAAAGTTTTCGAGCTCTGCCGGTGCTTGTGATGGTATTTGTGATGCTGTTCAGCATGACTGCATTTGCGGCAGAGGAAACCGTTTATGTGCCGAGTGTCTATTCTACAATCTGGGCACTGGTGCCGCCGGTGATCGCGATCGGTCTGGCATTGATCACAAAGGAGGTTTACAGCTCCTTGTTTATTGGAATTTTAGCAGGAGGTTTTCTGTATTCCGGATTTAATTTTGAACTGGCAATGAACCATATTTTTGAAGGTGGTTTTATTTCCGTTCTTTCCGATGAGAGCAATGTGGGAATTATGTTTTTCCTTGTCATGCTTGGCGTGATCGTGTGTCTGATGAATAAGGCAGGAGGTTCTGCTGCATTTGGTCAGTTTGCAGCCAGCAAGATCAAGAGCCGTGTAGGAGCACAGCTTGCGACTGTTATGTTGGGCGTTCTGATCTTTATTGATGACTATTTTAACTGTCTGACAGTAGGCAGCGTTATGCGCCCGGTTACAGATAAGTTTAAAGTTTCCAGAGCGAAGCTTTCCTATCTGATCGATGCGACAGCAGCACCAATTTGTATTATCGCACCGATCTCTTCCTGGGCAGCGGCAGTTACCAGTTATGTAGAACGTGAGGATGGATTTGAACTTTTCTTAAAGTCAATTCCGTACAACTTCTATGCTCTCCTGACACTTTTTATGATGGTTGGTCTTACGATCCTGAAAGTGGACTTTGGTTCCATGAAAAAGCATGAAGAAAATGCGGTTCACGGTGACCTGTTTACAACAGAAGGCCGTCCGTATGAGGCAGTAGAAGAAGCGGAAGTAAATACAAAGGGTACTGTTTTAGATTTAATTGTACCGATTTTCTCTCTGATCGTATGTTGCGTAGTTGGTATGCTGTATACAGGCGGATTTTTTGACGGTGTAGACTTTATCAGTGCATTTGCAGATTGTGATGCAGATTTAGGTCTTACTTACGGAAGTTTCTTTGGTCTTGTGGTTACAGTTATTTTTTATCTTGCACGCAGAGTCCTTACTTTTAAAGTATGTATGGAGTGCATTCCGGAAGGTTTCAAATCCATGGTATCTGCAATCCTGATCCTGGTATGTGCGTGGACATTAAAATCTATGACAGACAGCCTCGGTGCAGATGTTTATGTTGCTGACATGGTTATGGCAAATGCGGCAGGACTTATTAATTTCCTTCCGGCAATTGTTTTTGTAGTTGGTTTATTCCTCGCATTTGCGACAGGTACATCCTGGGGAACATTCGGTATCCTGATTCCGATCGTAGTTTCTGTATTCCAGAATACGAACATGGAGCTGATGGTGATCTCCATCTCTGCATGTATGGCAGGTGCAGTGTGTGGTGACCACTGTTCTCCGATCTCCGATACAACCATTATGGCTTCCGCAGGTGCACAGTGTGAGCATGTAAATCATGTTACAACCCAGCTTCCGTATGCACTGACAGTAGCAGCGATTTCCTTTGTAACATACATCGTAGCCGGTTTCGTACAGTCTGCATGGATCGCGCTTCCGGTTGGTATCGCGTTAACGGCTGCGGTATTGATGGTCCTGAAAATGAGAGGAAATACCGTTTCTGAGGAATAAAAAATTACCATAGTTTTGCCACAGAAATATTAAGTAAAACTTAAACATTTCCGTCTGTATCTGAGGTATAATAGCACTGTCAAAGATATGAGCATTACATTCTGAAAAAGGACGGTAGATAGAGATGAAAAAGAATCGTTTATTTGCAGCAGCTCTCGCTGCATGTTTACTGACTCAGCCGTGTATGACAGCTTTGGCTGATGAGGCGAAGGGACCGGGATACGATCGTGTGGTGGAAACGGATGTTCAGGGGCCTGGGGCAAAACTGACTCCGTGGGTAAAAACTGCTTCCGGTTATGTGGATGATGCGGGTAATGTGATCGAGGGAGCAGTGCTGCGCGGTGTCAGTGTTTCCAAATGGCAGGGCGATGTGAACTGGGGCAAGGTGGCAGCGGATGATATTTCGTTCGCGCTGATCCGTATGGGCTCCTTCGGATATGAAGGTGAATATACCATGGATCCGACTTATGATACAAATATGCGTGAGGCAAAGGCAAACGGTGTTCATACGACACCATATGTTTATCTGCAGACACGCACGGTAGAGGAAGCAAAAGCAGCAGCCCGTTATGCGCTGGAAAAGGCTGTTCCGTATGATATTACATATCCGCTGGCTGTCGATGTGGAATCTCAGTATATTATGGATTTATCAAAGCAGGAGCTGACAGATGTTGTCAATGCATTCTGTCAGGTGATTGAGGAAGCCGGATATACGCCGATCATTTACAGTTCTCATAACTATTTTACGACGGAGATGGACATTGAACAGTTCAAATATGATCTCTGGGTGGCAAGATATGGCGGAGACCACAATCTCAAAGGCCGTACCATGTGGCAGTCCACAGACAGCGGTAAGGTAAACGGTATCAACGGAAACGTTTGTCTGGAGTTTGCGTTCAAAGACTATGCGGCGATGCAGGTAACAGACCGAAGTGATTATACTCCGGGAACGTGGGAGAAGATTGATGATATCTGGTATTTTGCTCATGAGACCGGTTATTACACAGGCTGGGTAAAACCGGATGGCAACTGGTACTATCTGGATCCGGCTAACGGCGGTGCGATGCTCGCCAACACAACAGCAGTGATCGACGGCGTGACTTACTCCTTTGGCCCGAGTGGAGCATTGCAGTAAAAGAAAAGCCTCAGGAAGATTATTCTTCCCAAGGCAGATCAACTAAAATATATTCATGATGGACAGCAGGCAGGATTTTATCCAATAAGTCTGCTGTCTTTATTTTCAGGCTGGATGTGTTGATGCATGGATGACAGCCGATGTATTCGTCTTTTAAAACGTCTGCATCGATCAGAAGCTGCACCTGGTTCTCCGTATCGTTTGCAAGGCCGAGAACGCTGACAGAACCCGGAGTGATATCTAAGAATTTTTCCATGAACTCGTCTCCCGCAAAGGAAAGGCGGGCAGAGTTGATCTGTTTGGAGAGATTCTTCGTTTTGAATTTTTTTGTTCCTGGCATCATCAGCAGATAGAATTTTGTTTTCTGTGCATTGCAGAGAAATAAATTCTTGCAGATGTGGATGCCGAGAAGTTTCTCTACTTCCATGCATGATTCGATGGAAGCAGTCTCATCATGATCCAGGCGGGAAAACGGAACGTGGAGAAAATCCAGAAGATCGTAAGTCCGGATCTCTTTCGGAAGGCGATCGGAAAGATCTTCCGGAGTTCCGTTATAGAGTGTTTTATCAATATAAAAGTCCATGAGTGTTTCCTCTCAATCTGTATTTTACAAAAAAGTCATAATCTATTATAATGGAAGAAGTTAAAAAATCAAGAGATATCATGGAGATTAAAATATGAATCAGTGTCCGAATTTTAAGAAGTGCGGTGGATGCCAGTATCTGGATCTGCCGTATGAGGAACAGTTAAAAAAGAAACATAAAGAAGTCAGTCAGCTGTTAAAACCATTTTGCAAAGTACATCCGGTTGTGGGAATGGAAGATCCGTACCATTACCGCAACAAAGTTCATGCAGTATTTGGCAGAGACAGAAAAGGCAAGATTATTTCCGGTGTGTACAAAGAAGGAACGCATACGATTCTTCCGGTCGATGTCTGTCTGATCGAAAATGAAAAGGCGGACGCGATCATCAAGACCGTGCGTGAATTGCTTCCGTCCTTTAAGATGAAGGTCTATGATGAAGATACAGGATTTGGTTTTCTTCGTCATGTGCTGATCCGAACTGCCCACAAGACTGGAGAGATCATGGTTGTGCTGGTAACTGCTTCTCCGGTATTTCCGTCGAAGAACAATTTTGTGAAAGCGTTGAGAAAGGTACATCCGGAAATCACTACCGTTGTCCAGAATGTGAATAACCGCGGAACCAGTATGGTTCTTGGCGATAAAGAACAGGTGCTGTACGGACCTGGATTTATCGTGGATGAACTGTGCGGAAAGAAGTTCCGGATTTCCTCCAAATCTTTTTACCAGATCAATCCGGTTCAGACGGAAAAACTGTATGACCTTGCAATCAAGGCAGCCAAACTGACAGGCAAAGAGACGGTGATCGATGCGTACTGTGGAATCGGAACCATCGGTATCGCGGCTTCTGCGGGAGCGAAAGAAGTGATTGGCGTGGAGCTGAATAAGGACGCGGTTCGTGACGCTGGAACCAATGCAAAAATGAATAAAGTGAACAACATTCGTTTTTACAATAATGACGCTGGAAAATTCATGGTGCAGATGGCTTCCCAGGGAGCGAAAGCGGATGTGGTATTCCTGGACCCGCCGAGAAGCGGAAGTACGGAAGAGTTTGTCAATGCGGTAGCAACGCTCGGTCCGGATCGTGTTGTGTATGTATCCTGCGGCCCGGATACTTTGGCGAGAGATCTGATGTGGTTTAAGAAAAAGGGATACGAGGCAGAAGAGGCGTGGGCTGTGGACATGTTCCCGATGACGGCTCATACAGAAGCGGTAGTAAGCCTGAAGAAGGTAAAAAGAAGATAAATTGTCAGAATTGTTTCCGGAGTCCATATAACAATTTAACCGCCGGTTCAATGACATTCGTATAATAATCGTGTATGATATAGGTACATGGAGAGAAGTTGGTTTGACTGGAGGGGTTTGTATGTATAGGATTTCGAAGGCAGCAACAGGGAAACGACTAAGGAAGCTGCTGGCCTGGTACGGGGTTACGGTAAGAGAGATACAGGAAGAGATGGGGCTTGAAAGTCCTCAGGCTATCTACAAGTGGCTGAACGGCCGGGCGCTTCCAAGTACGGAAAATTTATTAATCCTCAGCCGCTTGCTGAACATTCCGATGGAAGATGTGCTTGTGGTTGAGCAGACTCCCATGGACCGGGAACGCAAAAAGGAGTGGGATGCGAAGCATCCGCATGCATTTATGGCTTACAGACTGCGGCCGGAAGAACCGATCCGTGAAGCAGACGAGAACAGATTCTGTCATTATCTGGATTTTCTTGATCAGGAACGTCTGCGTGTTTCATATGGTTTTTAATTCAATAGTATTAATGGTTCAGTAAATCTTCATAGGATACCCTAAGAACCTTTGCGATGATCTTCAGTTCAATATCCGTAACAAAGCGTGCGCCGGATTCGATACGCTGGACTGCATTCTTGTCGACATCAAGCCCTTCGATCTGGAGCATTTCTGCAAGCTTACGCTGTGATGTTTTGATCGGCATCGATTTTCGAATCTCGCGGATTTTTGAACCGCAAATATTATTTAAACCGGATTCGGATTTGTTTTTGTACATAGTAGGTCCTCCGAACTGCGTTTGAGTATTATCGTGGTTTACAGTGTTTTCTTATAGTGGCAAGCGTATGTTTTAAAGTATCGGTCAGGATACGTGCTTCTTCGATCGTACAGTCGCTGAAAATCTTTGCCGCTTCGGCTTCATAGATGGCTCCGGACTGATCAAGATGGTCACAAAGGATCATATCGGATGTGACCGACAAAGCATTTGCGATATCAACGATTGCCTGCAAACTGGGAGTAGTATTTCCATTTTCAATGTTGCTTATATGAGTGGTAGATAAGTCCGTGCGCTCTGCAAGCTGTTCTTGTGTGAGACCTCTGAGTTTTCTTGCTTCTTTGACACGGGAACCAAGGGTTTTGTAGTTGATCTGCACGTTATTTCTCCTGTTTGGCTGGTTTTACGGATATTTTACTTTTGAAAAGAAATTCTTACCAATACCCATAAGAATAGTCTATTGTTATGGTTCAAGTTGCGGACGCAAAAAAACAATCACAAGCGAATCGTTATCATTACTATATGCGAATGTGTGTTTCAATATGACATTTACAGAGTGTCAAAATGGAAAGATTAGAAAATAAAAAATTGGATAAGCTATGACCAGAGGTGATTGATATGCGGTCCATTTGGTCAGATGAAAAGCCCTGTATTCTGACAGAGAAAAAACCACTTCCTCAATCGGCGGAAGTGGTGATCATAGGTGGAGGAATGGCGGGGCTTTTGTGTGCTTATTTATTAAAAGAATCCGGTGTTCAGGCAATCGTGCTGGAGGCGGCAGAAATCTGCAGTGGTCAGACGAAGAACACTACGGCAAAGATCACGTCCCAGCATGGTCTGATCTATGCAAAGCTGGCTGGCATTTTTGACAGCGAGACAGCAAGCAGGTTCGGACGGTTAAATGAGCGTGCGATTGATGAATATGAGAGGATTGTGCGAGGGCGCGGGATTGACTGTGAGTTTAAACGTCTTCCTTCGTACCTTTATACAAAGACGGAGCAGGGAATTAAGGATTTGGAGCGTGAGAGGGCCGAGGCAATGAAGGCTGGAATCAGGGCTTCGATCGTATATGAAACAGAACTGCCGTTTCCGGTGAAAATGGCACTCAAATATGAAAATCAGGCTCAGTTTCACCCATTGCGGTTTTTAGATGGAATTGTGGACGGATTGGATGTTTACGAGCAGGTACGGGTACTGCGGGTCAAGGGAAATGAAGTCCTTACGGAGCGAGGCAGCCTGAAGGCAAAACATATTATTTTCGCAACACATTTTCCGTTTCCGAATGTTCCCGGATTTTATTTTGCTAAAATGCATCAGGAGAGAAGTTATGTTCTTGGTGTGCGTCTTCCGGAGTCCGGATCGACCGGTCAGATGGAGGGAATGTATTATGGAATTGATCAGGATGGTCTGTCGTTTCGAAGTGCAGGAGATGTGATCTTAGTCGGCGGAAAAAGTCACAGAACCGGTGTACAGCAGCTGCAGAATCCATATGAGGCATTGCGCAGGGAGACGAAAAGCTTTTGGCCGGAGTTTGAGGAGACTGCAAGATGGTCTGCACAGGATTGCATGACATTGGATTCTCTTCCGTATATTGGCGTGTTTTCAAAATGGAGGCCGAACTGGTATGTGGCGACCGGATTTGAAAAATGGGGAATGACCGGCTCGATGGCTGCTGCGATGGTAATTCGTGACTTGATCGTGGGAAATGCCAATCCGTATGCATCAATGGTAGCTCCGCAGAGACCATGGACAAAACAGGCGGCTCGCATGTTATTGTGTGAAGGGATTCACACCATGAAGAATTTTCTTTCCCTGCAAAAACCGAGATGTCCGCATTTGGGATGCAGATTAAAGTGGAATCGTTATGAGAGAACGTGGGACTGCCCGTGTCACGGTTCCCGTTTTAAGGAGGACGGAACGTTATTGGACAATCCGGCTCAAAGAGATAAGAGTAAATAAAAGGCAGGTGCCAGACTTTCTTGAGGGATCGTCAGGCACCTGCTTATTATATGTGATTACGCTTCTGTGTGTTCTTTCATTGGCTGAATTTTCTGTTTGTAGATTTTCATTAAGAATACGGTTGCAAGAATTACAGAGGAGATCTCTGCAACCGGGAATGCAACCCAGACATAGCTGAGGCCGCCGATCTTGGACATGATAAATGCAACCGGAAGTAATACAACCAGCTGACGAACAACGGACATCCAAAGGCTCATCATACCGTGGCCAAGGGCCTGGAACATGGAGGAGCATGCGATTCCGTAGCCGGCCGCCATGAAGCTGATGGAAATGATTCTCAGAGCCGGAACGCCGATTTCGAGCATAAGGTCGGAAGCATTGAAGATCAGTAAGAGCTTGTCCGGAACCAGCTGGAAGATCGCGAAACCGATGGTCATGATGGAAACCGCGTAAATGATCGCTAATTTTAATGTCTTTGTGATTCGTTCCGGTCTTCTTGCACCGTAGTTGTATGCGATGATCGGAACTGTACCGTTGTTTAAACCGAATACCGGCATGAAGATAAAGCTCTGGAGCTTAAAGTACACGCCGAATACAGCGGTTGCGGTAGAAGAGAATCCGATAAGGATCTTGTTCATACCGAATGTCATAATACTTCCGATGGATGCCATGATGATGGAAGGAATACCAACGGAGTAGATCTGGCTGATAATGTGACCGTTTGGACGGAAATTCTTGAAGGAAACATGGATTTCCGTATTCTTTGCACGGTTCAGGAAAAGACCAACGATTGCTGCAATGATCTGACCTGCTACAGTTGCGATCGCAGCACCGGCAACGCCCATTTTCGGCATACCGAAAAGACCGAAAATGAAGATCGGATCAAGGATAATGTTGCAGATAGCGCCGATACCCTGAACGATCATGGAGTAGAAAGTCTTACCGGTTGACTGGAGCAAACGCTCAATCGCGATCTCAAAGAATAAACCTACCGAGCAGATAGTACAGATTCTTAAATAAGTGGTTCCGTATTCAATGATTTCCGGAATGTCGGTCTGCATGCGGTAAAAGGTTTCAGCAAAGCAGATACCAAAGATCGCAAACGCCAGATAGCTGCAGAAAGCAAGGAAAATTGCATGAGTTGCAATCTGGTTTGCTTTGTCAAAATGTTTTTCACCGAGACTTCTGGAGAGGCTTGCATTAATACCAACTCCGGTACCGGTGGAAACAGCAATCATCAGGTTCTGTGCCGGGAATGCAAGTGATACGGCGGTAAGCGCGTTTTCACTGATCTGGGCTACGAACATACTGTCAATGATATTGTACAATGCTTGTACTAGCATGGAGATGATCATTGGCAGAGACATGGAAATGATCAATTTATTGATGGGCATAACGCCCATTTTGTTTTCCTGCTGCATGAGGACTCCTTTCTGAGTTGTAAGCGTAATATAATCTAGGCAACAGGAATGATTATATAAGAAGTGCTATATAGAGTCAAGGTATAATTTGACAAAAAACGATGATTGTCATATCATAGAAATAATGATGAAATAAAGGAGAAATACAAGTATGATCCAGGATATCGGACCACATAAATTTGACCTTACATATGGCCAGCCTGAAGCTCAGGACTGCGACTATGTTTTATACATGAAAAACAACCAGACACTGCTGAGAAAGAAAGCGGACAGCAGTTATGAGATCCCGTGTTTTGCAGCTTTTCCAAAGGAAAAGGCGAAGCTGAAAGAGAAAGCATATTATTTATTTGCTATAGATGATATCAAGTATTATTATGTGACTGAGATGGAACACGGAGAGGAAAATGGATTTGAATTTTGCAAAACTCCGGTTTTCCGCACCATGACTCCGATGTATCAGGCGTTTGCCGGTATTACTGCGACTCAGATCCATCGCTGGAAAGAGAGCAGACAGTATTGCGGCCGCTGCGGTCACAGAACAGAGGACAGCAAAAAGGAACGTGCGCTGGTCTGCCCACACTGCGGTCAGACCGAGTATCCGAAGATTTCCCCGGCAGTCATTGTGGGAATCACAAATGGAGATAAGATTGTCATGTCCCGTTATCGTGTGAGCAGCAACCCGTACCGCGGATATGCGCTGATCGCCGGTTTTGTTGAGATTGGTGAGACCTTCGAGGACACCGTTCGCCGTGAAGTTATGGAAGAAGTTGGTCTGAAGGTAAAAAATATCCGTTATTACAAGAGCCAGCCGTGGGCATTTTCCGACACAGAGATGATCGGTTTCTTTGCGGAATTGGATGGTGATGACGATACGATCGTTTTACAGGAGGACGAACTTTCCGAAGCAGGATGGTTTTCCAGAGAAGAGATCCCGGATGAAACGATGATGAACAGCATTGGTTCAGAGTTGAAAATGGTGTTTAAATATGGCAGCTTAGAGAATTTCTATGCTGCGACCGGATACAAACCGGAGTAAGAAAGAGGCGCCCTGAGCACCTCTTTTTACTTGCAGAAATCCAGGAATTCCTGTAATGTCTCGGACTCTTCCGAAGCATGGTACGCAAATCCGATGACACGTTTTGGAATTGGAAGTTCCAACGGAATCTCGATTAGGGTTCCGTTTTTTAATTCATTTTCAACAAATTCTTTGACGACACAGGAGATTCCCAGACCGATCTTTGCAAATTCGATGCCGAGCGTCATGTCGGTCACTTCCAGTAACTGGTTCACTTCAATCTGATGATCGGTAAGATAAGTGTCAACGTGCTTACGGCTCATATTGCTGCGGTCGAGAAGAATAATATTTCCGGCCTGGAAGATGTCCGGGCATTCGCCTTCACGGAGAAGGAGATGCTCCATGTAAGCCGGAGTGCAGACAAAGACGTCGCTGATTTCCATGACAGGAGTAAAGTTTAGGCCTTTTCGGTTCTTTGGCTCTGCAACGAGGCCCAGATCAATATTCCGCGCATCCAGCATCTCCAGGGTACGGCTGGTCGACTGACTTTCGATGGAGATATTGACATGAGGATATTTCTCGACAAATGCTTTTAAATATGGAAGAAGCACGTATTTACAGAGTGTGTTGCTGACACCGATCTTCAAATGTCCGATGTGGAAATCGTGGATTCGCTTCAGTTCCCGTTCGCCGCGATGGATCGATTCAAAGGCAGAATTGATGTGCTGGAACAGGATGGTGCCCTCTTTAGTCAGCTGTACTCCGCGGGAGTTTCGAATGAACAGTTTCGTGTTCAGGTTTTCTTCCAGTTTGCTGATGGCTTTACTGATGGCAGGCTGGCTGATATATAATTCTTTGGCAGCGCGGGAGATATTTCCGCAGCGCGCGACCTCATAAAAGATACGATATTGGGAAAGATGTTGCTCCATATTTATAACCTCTTTTCATAGTTGCTATTCTTATTATGTATTTCTATTATAGTTACGGGTGTGATAAAATGTCAATAATAGAAATCGAATTCTGGAGTGAGAAAGGAGATCTCCGTATGGGAATGACAATGACACAGAAAATTCTGGCAGCACACGCCGGATTAGATAAAGTAGAAGCAGGCCAGTTGATCGAAGCCAATCTGGATATGGTACTCGGAAATGATATCACTTCTCCGGTTGCGATCAATGAGATGAAAAAAATGAACGAGCAGAGCGTGTTTGATAAAGAGAAGATCGCTCTTGTTATGGATCATTTTATTCCGAATAAGGATATCAAGTCTGCAGAGAACTGCAAATGCTGCCGTGATTTTGCAAATGAGCATGAAATCGTAAACTATTTTGATGTTGGATGCATGGGTATTGAGCATGCGCTGCTTCCGGAAAAAGGTCTGGTAGTGGCAGGTGACGCTGTGATCGGTGCAGATTCTCACACATGTACATATGGTGCGCTTGGTGCATTTTCCACAGGTGTCGGAAGTACAGATATGGCAGCTGGTATGGTAACCGGTAAAGCATGGTTTAAGGTTCCGTCCGCATTAAAGTTTGTTCTGACAGGAAAACCGAATCCGTGGATCAGCGGTAAAGATATCATTCTTCACATTATTGGAATGATCGGAGTGGATGGTGCTCTTTATAAATCGATGGAATTCTTTGGCGATGGTATTGCACACCTTTCCATGGATGATCGTTTTACAATCTGTAATATGGCGATTGAGGCCGGTGGAAAGAATGGTATTTTCCCGGTAGACGAAAAGACCATTGAATACATGAAGGAACATAGTAAAAAGATATATACGGTATATAAGGCAGATGAGGATGCAGAGTATGAGGCGACTTATACCATTGATCTTTCCACATTGAAATCGACAGTATCTTTCCCGCATCTTCCGGAAAATACTAAAGAAATCGGTACCTTTGACAATGTGAAGATTGATCAGGTTGTGATCGGTTCCTGTACAAACGGACGTCTCCAGGATATGCGTGAGGCAGCTGCGATCTTAAAGGGCAGGAAGGTTGCAAAGAACGTTCGCTGTATCATTATTCCGGCAACGCAGGCAATCTATTTACAGTCTATGAGAGAAGGACTGCTTGAAATCTTTATCGAAGCAGGAGCGGTTGTCAGCACCCCGACTTGTGGACCGTGTCTTGGTGGTTATATGGGTATTCTGGCAGCAGGCGAGCGCTGTGTATCCACGACAAACCGTAACTTCGTAGGACGTATGGGACATGTGGATTCCGAAGTTTATCTTGCAAGCCCGGCAGTGGCAGCAGCAAGCGCTGTAACCGGAAAGATTTCCGGACCGGCTGAGATCGGAATGTAGGAAGGAGAACGATTTATGCAGGCTAAAGGCAAAGTATATAAATATGGAGACAACGTTGATACTGATGTTATTATCCCGGCTCGTTATCTGAATATCACAGATGGAATGGAACTGGCAAAACATTGTATGGAAGATATCGATAAAGAGTTTATCAAGACTGTTCAGAAGGGTGATATCATGGTGGCCCAGAAGAATTTTGGCTGCGGTTCTTCCCGTGAACATGCGCCGTTAGTAATTAAGTGCGCAGGAGTCAGCTGTGTGATCGCAGAAACATTTGCACGTATTTTCTATCGCAATGCGATCAATATCGGTCTTCCGATCATTGAGTGTGCGGAAGCTGCAAAATCCATCGAGGCAGGAGACGAAGTGGAGATTGATTTTGACAGCGGTATGATCCACAATATTACAAAGAATGAAAGCTATAAAGGTCAGGCGTTCCCGCCGTTTATGCAGAAGATCATTTCTGCAGGCGGTCTGATCAATTATATCAACGCAGATAATTAAGAGAAAAAGGCGATTGCAGGAAGTGAGATCCGGCAGTCGCCTTTTGGGGTTTGGAAAGTGCCTCCCGGGGAGGCTGTATAAATGAGGTATTAAGAAAAAATCGTATTAAATATCGGAAAGCTGGCGGGAGACCAATTCATTGACATCTCGCAGGAGAGTAAGGTGATCCTCCAGAGAAAGGTTATCCACTGTGTCAGTATTTTCCTTTGTACATCCGTCAACTCCTCCGGCCAGAACAACACGATGTAACAGCTCGGTTTCTTCTGATTCGGAAGGAAGAAGATTTTTGCCGGTTTGCAAAGAAAGCAAAGCAGCCAGTCCCCATCCCCACCAGTTGGATACACCGCTTGTCAATGGAAACTCGGCGCAGTCTTTGGCACAGATCAGTTCACCGCAAGGAACATTTGCTGTCACTTCATTTCGGAAAGAACCCATGCCCATTTCATTTCCGCCATCTCCGATGCAGATTGTTACAGCACCGCATGCTTTGGCTTCAGCCAGAAAAAGAGAGGAGTCTGTGATCATATCGTCGATAAACTCGCCGCGCATATTGTGGTAATGGCCGTCGGTCGCTTTTCCCGGACGCTCCAGACTGATAAAATGTGTCGGCGCAAATGTGCGAACCGTAGTCTGAATAAATTCTGCTGTGTTTTCTTCAGGAAGAAGAGCCAGTTTTGCTTTCGGAGCGCGGAAGCGGAGAGCTTCTTCAAACAAATGAAAAGAAGACTGATCCGTTACAACAAGAACATCAATACCGGCTTCTGTGAGGGCGAATGCAAGGTTTGCGGTGCCGGATGGACCATCTGTTTCACCAATAAAAGAGCCGTCTGCCATACGTACCGGAAAACCGGAAAGAAGAAGTGCACGTTTGGCATTTGCAAAAGTATCAAGCACTTCTTTTACAGGGTTTGCCGGAAGTGCGCCAAGGAATCCGCGGCCGCCGATGTCCTGTTTCATTATGTTATCTAATTCAGTAAAAAAAGTCATGGTATTATCCTCCGTAGGAATACATAAACATGGGGCTTTGAAAATAAAAAAAGACCCACTAATCCCGTAAAAGATTCATGGCTCTTATTTAAGAAGGGAACATCCGGGCAGGAGTCCCATTAAATAAAAGAATCGTTTCAATTCCTCAATTATCATAATAAAAACTTGATATTCTGTCAATGTGGATTTTAGAAAAAGATGGAAAGAAATGTGCGGTGTGCTATAATAACAGCATAGAATCGAAAGAACGAAAGACATTCTTGAGAGAAAAGGAGATAGAGGCATGTACGAACAGAATACAATTCTTGTGGTCGGTCAGGCAAAGCCGAGTCGTGAGGATGCGATTTATAACCTGCATGGTGAATTTTACATCAGCCTGGTATTAAATAAAGAGACTGGGGAGATCCTTGATATGGACTGCAATACGATCCTGGAAGTGACGAAAAAATTTGTTGCGTCTATGCTGATCGGAAAAAGCCTGAAAGATGATGTGAAGGTAATGGAAATGGAGATTAAAGCGCGCTATTTTGCGCTGACCCAGAAACCGCTGATCGCCTGCATCAAGGATGCCCACAACCGTTATATGGTGGTAACAGGACAAAAATAATATGCAGAATTCACTTGTATGGGGACCGACACATATCCTATAACAAAGCTGTTATTGTTATGAGGTGGTCCATGATTCCCAAACTGGAAGTCAGAAGTCTGAATTATTCCTACCATTCTATGGACGGGGAGACACAGGCACTTTCCAATATATCATTTACAGTCGCTCCCGGTGAGTTCCTGGCAGTTGTCGGACCATCCGGATGCGGCAAATCAACACTGCTTTCTCTGATCAGCGGTCTGCTGAAACCGTCGGAGGGAAGCGTTTTTCTGGACGGGACTCCGGTGACGTTTGGTGATACCCGCATTGGCTACATGCTTCAGAAGGATCATTTATTCGAGTGGCGAACGATCATTTCCAATGCGTGTCTTGGATTGGAAATACAGAGGAAACTGAATGAAGAGAGCAGAGCGCGGGTAAAAGAGCTGCTTGCGGCGTATGGGCTGGAGGCATTTGTCAATGCAAGACCGTCAGAACTTTCCGGAGGCATGAGGCAGCGGGCAGCTTTGATCCGCACATTGGCTCTGGAACCGGATCTGTTGCTTTTGGATGAACCGTTTTCTGCTTTGGATTACCAGACAAGGCTTGCGGTATGTGACGATATCAGTACGATCATTCGCGAGCAGAAAAGAACGGCGATTCTGATCACCCACGATCTGGCGGAGGCGGTGAGTGTGGCTGACAGAATTCTGATCTTGACAAAACGGCCTGGCCGAATCAAAAATACATTGAGTATAAAATTTCCGGACAATGCGATGAGTCCGCTCATGCGGCGCAATTGTCCGGAATTTTCTTCTTATTTTAATGAAGTCTGGAAACGATTGAAAGAATGAGGTCAGGAGGTGCAGCATGATGCAAAAGGAAACACTGGCGCAGCAGGAATATGTTGCCAGGCAGGTCCGTCGCCGACAGATGGTCACAGCAGCCAGGATCATGATCCTGGTCATGATTCTGTTGCTTTGGGAAGTCAGCGCGAGGACCGGAGTGATCAATGATTTTATTTTCAGTTCTCCATCCCGGATGGCATTGACATTTCTTTCTATGGCGGCCGATCGAAGCATTTTTTATCATACAGGGATTACAATTCTGGAAACGCTGGCAAGTTTTGCGATTGTGGTGGCGGGCGGAATTGCCGGAGCGGTGCTTTTATGGTCCAGTAAAACACTGGCAGAGATTCTTGATCCATATTTCGTAATGCTCAACAGCCTGCCTAAATCGGCTCTGGCGCCAATCCTGATCGTCTGGCTAGGGGCAAACACCAGAACGATCATCGTGGCGGCGATATCCGTGGCTGTATTTGGTTCGATCCTCACTTTGCATAATGGATTTTCCAATATGGATCAGGACCAGGTGAAACTTATTTATTCTCTTGGAGGAAAACGAAGAGATGTATTATTTAAAGTTTTGCTTCCCGGCTCCGTACCTATGATCGTCAGCAATATGAAGGTGAATGTGGGGCTTTGTCTGGTGGGCGTGATCATCGGAGAATTCTTGGCAGCGCGGGCCGGACTGGGATATTTGATCATTTACGGAAGTCAGGTGTTTAAGTTAGACCTGGTAATGATGTCGATTGTGATCCTCTGTGTCTTGTCAGCTGCTCTATATAAAGGAATTGAGATGGCAGAGAGTAAAATTAATAGAAATTAAAGATAATGAAACACCCACAGGTACCTGTTCAACGATTTACCGGTGGGTGTTATTATTGATGTTATAAAAACAGATACTTCAGACCAGAATTCCGGCAGAAAATATTATAATTATAGCATTTGATAGATTTTTTACAATAGATGATTTATAATATAAAATATGATGCGGTAATAGGGTCATTTGACCGGGATAAAAGAATTGGAGGCTTTATGAGAGAGCAGATTATACAGAAAATTTTAGATGAAAAGGTAATTGCGATCGTCCGTGGTGTTTATGAGGAAGATTGTGTAAATCTTGCAAAGGCACTTCACGAAGGCGGTGTAAATCTTCTGGAGGTTACATTTGACCAGAAGAGTCATGAGGAGCGTCTGCGCACGGCAAAGACGATCTCCATGCTCAATGAGGCACTTGGAGACAACATGGCATTTGGTGCGGGTACCGTTATGACGGTTGAAATGGTAGAGATGGCGAAGGAAGCAGGTGCGAAATTTATTATTTCCCCGGATACTTGTGAGGAAGTGATCCGTGCATCACGAGAGATGGATATGGTGTCCATCCCGGGTGCTTTGACTCCGACAGAGATTGCCAATGCTTACCGTTACGGTGCGGATTTTGTAAAGGTGTTCCCGGCTGCCAATATGGGAGTTTCTTATATTAAGAATGTAGCGGCTCCGCTGAGTCATATCCGTATGCTGGCAGTTGGCGGCGTGGATGGAAACAATGTGACAGATTATCTGGCAGCCGGCGCAGTTGGCGCGGGTGTCTCCAGCTGTCTGTTTAAAAAAGAGTGGATCAAAGCCGGTGAATGGGGAAAAGTGACAGAGGCTGCGAAACTCTTTGTTGAGAAACTGTAAAAAGAGCGATCAGAATATGCATGGAGGTGCCCATGGAGCTTATTATTCTCGCAGGTATGCCTGCATCGGGAAAAACGACATTTTCAAAGAAACTCAGCAAGGCATTGGGTTATCCGGTATTGGAGAAGGATGAGATCAAAGAAGAGCTGTTTGATGTGATCGGTTTCGAAAACTATGCGCAGAAACGATTGATGGATACTGCTGCGACAGCCGTTCTTTTACGCTGTGCAGATTCTCTTCTGGGCAGCGGACAGTCTCTGATCATGGTTAATAATTTCAGAGAAGATGCTAAGCCGGCGGTTGAACAGCTGTTAGACAAGCATCAGTGTCAGGCAGTATTTGTATTCTTCGGCGGCGACGGAGACGTCTTCTACAAGCGGTACGTGGAACGTGACAATCTTCATCTTCGTCATTTGGGTCATGTGCTTCAGGAGCATTATCCGCCACATCCGGGCGATGCGCTGGAGTACACGATGACACGTGAAGAGTTTGCAGAGAAGTTTGAAAAACTTGGCATGAATGAATTCCATATTAACGGAATTGACCGAATTGATGTGGATGCTACATATCCGGAGCAGATCGATGTGGATATGCTGATCGGTCAGATCCGTACAAATTTGCAGAAATAAGAAACAGAGGGAATCGAGAATGAAAAAGAAAGTTGCGTTTATGACACGCCATCATTCGACGCTGATCTGCGAAGAAGCAAGGGCGATGTTGAAAGAGGCTGGATTTGAGATCGTCAGCAATGATACAGGAAGAATCCTTTCCAGAGAGGAGCAGAAAGCGCTGATCAAGGACGCGTATGCGATCATTGCAGGAACAGAAAAATACGACCGGGAAATGCTGGAAGGCTGTGAAAATTTGAAAGCAGTGACACGATTTGGCGTCGGAACAGACAATTTTGACCTGCAGGCCATGCGTGAGATGGGAATTCAGGTGGGCGTGATCGCAAATTATAATGCAGTTGCAGAGTTTGCCCTGACGTTGATCCTCTCAGTTATGAAAAATCTGCCGCGCTATGATGTGGCTGTTCGCGAGGGAAAATGGAGTCGTTATCCGATGCGTGAATTGACAGGCAAAACGGTTGGTCTGGTAGGATTTGGACGAATCGGACGGAGACTGGCAGAGCTTCTGGCAGGCTTTGGTGTGACAATCCTTGCATATGATCCGTTTATCAATGAGGAGGCGGCAAAAGAAAGAAATGTTCAGGCTGCCGGTCTGGAGGAAGTGCTTGCGAAATCGGATGTGATTTCTCTTCATCTGCCGTCCACAGAGGAAACACACCATTTGATCAATGCAGAAAGCATTGCCAAGATGAAAGACGGAGCCTATTTGATCAATACTGCACGAGGAGCACTGGTGGACGAGCAGGCACTGTATGAGGCGCTGGTCAGCGGAAAACTGAGCGGAGCCAGTCTTGATGTGTTTGAAAAAGAGCCGGTAACTGCGGAGAATCCGTTGTTTGGACTGGAAAATACGGTTTTGGCTCCACACGTTTCTGCTCTGACATATGAGACCAATTATAATGGCGGTCTGATCTGTGCGGAGTCGATCATTCGCGTGGCAAACGGCGAGAGACCGGTATATCCGCTTTGGTAGGAAGGAGATTGAATGATTCAGGTTGAGAAGTTATCCTATTCCTTTCCGGAAAAGGATTTATATAACAATGTTTCCTTTACGTTACAGGACGGTGCACACTGTGCGCTGATCGGAAGTAACGGAACCGGAAAATCCACATTGATCCAGATGATGATGGAGCCGGATGAGTGGTTATATAAAGGAAAGATCATCAGAAAAGATATTGGAAGAATCGGCTATGTGAGCCAGTTTTTTAAGACATCAAAAGAGAACACGATGACGGTATTCGAGTATCTGAGCCAGTATTTTGTGGAGCTTCTGCAGAAAAATGAAGAACTCTGTGCGGAGATGGCTACATCGGAAAATCTTGATGAGGTGTTTGAGCGTTACCAGAAGGTAATGGATGAAATCGATGCTGTGGACGGAAATAATTATGAGTCCAACATCGGAAAGCAGTTGAAGCTTGCAGGTATGAAATCCATGGAACACATGGAGCTTGGCAAACTGAGCGGCGGTGAGTACAAACTGGTTCAGGTAATCCGTGAGATGATGCAGATGCCTTCTCTGCTCATTATGGACGAGCCGGACGTGTTCCTTGATTTTGAAAATCTGAATGGTCTGCGCCAGCTGATCAATTCCTATAAGGGAACGATCCTGGTGATTACCCACAACCGTTATCTGTTAAATAACTGTTTCAACAAGATCCTGCATTTGGAAGATGCAGATATTCAGGAATTCGACGGTAACTTTGTGGATTATAATTTTGCACTGCTGCAGAGAAAGATCGAGCTGCAGGAGCAGGTGGCAGAAGAGATGGAAGAACTGGAGCGTACAAGAGCGATGGTGGACCGTCTCCGTGCGAAGGCGACCAGATTTGACAATGCTTCATTTGGCAGAACCGTTCATGCAAAGCAGAGCCAGTTAGACCGTCTGGAAGCTCGCATGATCAAAGCTCCGTTTGTGGAAGTTCGTCTTCCGGAAATTGTACTTCCGGTGATTGAAAAGGCAGTTCCTGAAGCAGAGGAAACAGAGACGATCCAGGGTCCGGTTCTCTGCGTACAGGATTATCGTCTGGAATTTGAAGATATGATTCTGGAAAATGTAAGCTTTGAACTGAACGAAGGGGAAAAGGTTGCGATCGTAGGTCCGAACGGAACCGGAAAGACCACATTGCTCCGCCAGATCGCAAACGGAAGCAGTGAGGCAGTTTCTGTGCGTCCGGATATTGAAATCGGTTTCCTGTCTCAGAATCACAGTGAGACGTTAAACGAAGATGCCACCATTTATAAGGAGTTTGAAGCGCTCGGATTTGAGACGAACGCAGAGATTAAAAATTATCTCGCTCCGTATTTCTTTGCGGAAGATGTGCTGGACAATCGGATCGGAATTTTATCTGGTGGCGAAAAGAATCTGCTCCAGCTTGCAAAGATTGGTACAGGAAAAGCAGAGCTGCTGCTTCTGGATGAGCCGACCAGCCATCTGGATATTTATTCTCAGGCAGCTCTGGAAAAAGCATTGGCAGATTATAAGGGAACGGTTCTTATGGTTTCGCATGATTTCTATAGCATTGTAAACACCATGGACTATGTTCTTTATGTGGAGGATAAGACAATCCGTAAAATGCGTGTTCGTTCTTTCCGCAAGATGATCTACAAGGATTATTTTGAGCAGGAGTATCTGGAACTGGAACAGAAGAAGAAAGAACTGGAAATGAAGATTGAAGATTGTCTGAGAGCAAATGATTTCGAAAAAGCGAAAGTGATTTCGGAAGAGCTGGAAGTGATTGTGAGAAAAATGTAATGAAGATTTGGAACGGAAAATCAGTTTATAAAGGAATCGTTATGGGACCGGCAGTTGTTTTTAAAAAACATGACTGCCCGGTAACATATACAAAGGCTGCGGATGCAGAAGCGGAAATTGCACGTGTGAATGAGGCGATCAGTCAGTCTAAGGTCCAGCTTCAGGCGTTGTATGAAAAAGCGCTGGCTGAGGTCGGAGAGAGCAATGCCATGATCTTCATGGTGCATCAGATGATGCTGGAAGATGAGACATTTTTGGATGCTGTATACAATATGATTCGCTCTGAGCAGGTTCATGCGGAATATGCAGTGTCTGTAACAGGAGCTCAGCTTGCAGAGATGTTTGTATCTATGGATGATGATTACATGAAAGCGCGCGCTGCAGATATGAACGATATCTCGGAGCGCTTGATCCGAAATCTGACAGGATCCGAGCATACTGAACTCAAGGATATGGAGCCGTCGATCATTATTGCGGATGATCTGACTCCAAGTGAGACGGTACAGCTTGATAAGGAAAAGATTCTCGCGTTCGTCACAGTACACGGCTCTGCAAATTCCCATACAGCAATCCTGGCGCGAACCATGAACATTCCGGCGATCGTGGGTGTTCCGATGAATCTGGAAGAGATTTCGGACGGAATGACTGTGATCGCAGATGGTTTTAACGGAACCTTGATCTTAGAGCCGGACGAGGAAGTTTGTGCGAAGACAGAACTCAAGATCCGTGAAGAACGTGAAAAGGCGAAACTGCTTTTGGAATGGAAGGGCAAGGAAAATGTGACCTTGGATGGAAAAAGGATTGATATTTTTGCCAACATCGGAAGTGTAAGCGATGCAGAACAGGCGCTGGAATATGACGCTGGAGGAATTGGATTGTTCCGCAGTGAATTCCTGTATCTCGGACGTGAGACATTACCGACGGAAGAAGAACAGTTTCAAGCTTATAAGCAGGTTCTTCAGATGATGGGAGAGAAGAAAGTCATTATCCGTACACTGGATATCGGTGCAGATAAACAGGCAGATTATTTGGGGCTGGAAAAGGAAACGAATCCTGCGCTTGGTTATCGGGCGATCCGCATTTGTCTGAAACAGCCGGAGATCTTCCGGACGCAGCTTCGGGCATTGTTCCGTGCGGCGGTTCATGGAAATCTGTCGGTAATGTATCCGATGATCACATCGACCGAAGAAGTTGCACAGATTCAGAAGATCGCAGCGGAAGTGAAAGCAGAATTGGAAGCTTCTGAAATCCTGTTTAAGATTCCGGAGCAGGGAATCATGATCGAGACACCGGCAGCGGTTATGATCAGTGATGAGCTGGCGGAACTGGTGGATTTCTTTAGCATCGGAACCAATGATCTGACGCAGTATACTCTGGCAGTTGACCGTCAGAATCAGAAGTTGGATGATTTTTATAACCCACACCATAAGGCAATCTTACGTATGATAAAAATGGTTGTGGACAATGGGCACAAAGCAGGGAAATGGGTTGGCATCTGTGGAGAACTTGGTGCGGACCTGGATTTGACGGAAGCGTTTGTGCGTATGGGCGTAGATGAGCTTTCCGCAGCACCGTCCATGATTTTGAACATTCGCAAGAAGGTTCGAGAAATTACAGCATGCTGTTAAGACAGCAGGAGGTTTTATTATGCTGGAAATGATCGTTATTTTTGCATTTATTGCAGTTCTAATGGCATGCGTGGTATTAGACATTTCAATTGTTTATGCACTGGCAGTCGGTTATTTTATCTTTTTCTTTTACGGTGTCAAACGCGGATTTGGTACGAAGAATGTGTTCATGATGTCCGTAAATGGTGTGAAGACGGTAAAAAATCTGTTGATCACATTTTTACTGATCGGTGTTGTAACAGCACTCTGGCGTGCAGCGGGAACCATTCCGATGATCATTTGTTATGCATCGAAATTGATTCATCCGTCAGCATTTGTGGTGATCGCGTTTTTACTGAATGCGCTGATCTCCTTTTTGACAGGAACTGCATTTGGCACGGCTGCGACCATGGGCGTCATTTGTATGACAATGGCATTGGCGATGGGAATTGAACCGCTTTATGTGGGCGGCGCGATTTTATCCGGTGTTTTCTGGGGAGACCGCTGTTCGCCGGTTTCCACCAGTGCGTTACTGGTAAGCGAATTAACAAAGACCGATCTTTATGAAAATATTAAGCGGATGGCGAAGACAGGACTGATCCCGACGATCATTGCATGTGTGATTTACCTGGGCCTTGGTCTGGCATCCGGCGGCGGTGGTGCGATTCTGGATATGGAAGCAATGTTCTCGAAGGGATTTGCATTACACTGGATTCTGGTTCTTCCGGCGGTGATGATCCTGGTTCTGGCAGCATTCCGCGTGAAGGTAAAACAGACACTTTCCATCAGCGCTGTGATCGCTGCGATCCTTGCAGCTGTGGTCCAGAAGATTGAGATTGTGGAATTGGTTAAACTGATGCTGTTTGGATATAAGACAGAAGTAGAAGAGCTGGCGGCAATGATGAATGGAGGCGGTGTATCTTCCATGGTAAGAACTGCCGTAATTGTAGGTCTTTCCTCTTCCTTCTCCGGAATCTTTGAAGGAACCGGACTTTTAAACAGCATGAAACAATATGTTGCTAAGATCAGTGAAAAAGTGACCCCGTTTGGAGCCACTTTCCTGATCTCGATTTTAACTTCTATGGTAGCCTGCAACCAGACATTGGCAGCGATTCTGAGCCATCAGCTTTGCAGAGATGTGGAGCCGGATGAGAAAGAGATGGCAATTTATCTGGAAGACACGGTCATTGTTATGGCTCCGCTGATCCCGTGGTCTATCGCAGGAGCAGTTCCGCTTGCGACGGTTGGAGCACCAATGGGAAGCATTGCACTTGCGTGCTATCTTTACATTCTTCCGCTTTGGCAGCTGCTCTTACACATCGGAAAGGGAAAGAAATTATAAATCTAACTTTAAGTCACCGTCTTTGATCCAGCCGGTCTTGCGGAGAATTTCTCCGAAGATGTAGGTTAAGATCGCCGGGAGGATGAAACAAACAAGGAGAATTCCGATCCACATGTTTGTACCTCCGTCCGGCATGGCGGTGATCACGCCGATGGGGCCTACGAGACCGCAGGTTCCCATACCGGCTCCTGCCGGGATATTTTCCAGGCGGAAAATACAAGTAGCAATAGGACCCGTGATCATGGATGCCAAAATCGGCGGAATCCAGATTTTCGGGTTTTTTACAATGTTCGGGACCTGAAGCATGGAAGTTCCTAATCCCTGGGCGAGAAGACCGCCCCAACTGTTTTCTTTGAAACTCATGATCGCAAATCCGATCATCTGTGCACAGCAGCCGGCAGTTGCGGCTCCGCCCGCGATTCCGTCAAGGGAAAGCATAATGCAGATGGCTGCGCTGCTGATCGGCAGTGTCAATGCGATACCGATCAAAGAAGAAACTAAGATACCCATGAAGAACGGCTGCATTTCCGTAGCTGTTTTTACCAGATTTCCGAAGAAATTCATAAACTGGGAAACGCCCGGTCCGATAAACTGTGCGATCAGAACACCGGAAATGATCGTAATGCCAGGTGTGACCAGAATATCTACACGTGTCTCTTTGGAGACAATTTTACCAAGCTCTGCAGCAACAATGGTTGCAACAAGCGCACCGACAGGCCCGCCAAGTTCATTTCCTGCGATGCCTACGGTAGCAGCAGAGAATAAAACAAGATTAGGAGCTTTCAGTGCATAAGCGATGGAAACGCCCAGCGCAGCGCCGGTTGCTCCTTTGGCATATCCTGCGATTGTTAAGAATAATGCAACACCGGTTTTTTCGCCAAGCGTCTGGAAGATCGTTCCGATCAGTAAGGAAGCGAAAAGACCGAAAGCCATCGCACCAAGTGCATCGATGAGATAAACTTTAGGTGTGATCTGTACCTGTTTTCTGTTTAGGAATTCCTGAAAGGATTCCTTTTTCTTTACATTTGTACTCATTGTAAATTCCCCCGTTTTGTACAGATTGTTAAAGTGATAACGGACTGTTTAGTTACCGTATTCTGACATAGTTTGCAGAAAAAAGCAAGTAAATTCGACGTGATTGTTATCAAAATAACGAAGACCTCTGATTATGCGGTTTCTGTGACAGTGGAGGGCTTGACTTTGAGGAAAATTGTGCTAAAGTTAAATTTGGACTTGAGTTTGTAACTAATGATTTTTTTATAGAAAGAAGGAGTCAGACATGACAAAAATTGATATTATCTCCGGTTTCCTTGGTGCCGGAAAGACAACATTTATCAAGAAACTGTTAAAAGAAGCGATCGCAGGCGAAAAAGTGGTTCTGATCGAAAATGAGTTTGGTGAGATCGGTATCGACGGCGGTTTCTTACAGGATGCAGGTATTGAGATCCGTGAGATGAACTCCGGCTGTATCTGCTGTTCTTTAGTTGGCGATTTTGGTAAGTCTTTGGAAGAAGTATTGAAAACATACGCTCCGGACCGCGTGATCATCGAACCGTCCGGTGTTGGCAAACTTTCCGATGTTATGAAGGCTGTTTGTGATGTGGCAGGAGAAATCGATGTAACACTGAATGGCTCTATTACAGTTGTTGACGCACAGAAGTGTAAGATGTATATGAAGAACTTTGGTGAGTTCTTCAACAATCAGATTGAAAATGCAGGTATGATCGTTCTGAGCAGAACTGACATTGCAGATGCGGACAAGGTTGCTAAAGCAGTAGAGATGATCCGTGAGAAAAATGAAAAGGCAGTGATCGTTACAACTCCGATTGAGCAGCTGACCGGTGCACAGTTATTAGAGATCATCGAGCAGCCGATGGATGATATGGCGGCTGAACTGATGGAGGAGATGAAACATCATCACCACCATGATCATCACGAGCACCACCACCATGAGCATGATGAGCACTGCACATGCGGCTGCCACGACCATGAGCACCATGATCATGAGCACGAGCATCATCATCACGACCACCACGAGCACCACCACCATGAGCATGATGAGCACTGCACATGCGGCTGTCACGACCATGAGCATGAGCATCATCACCACGATCATCACGAGCACCATCACAATGAGCATGACGAGCACTGCACATGTGGCTGCCATGACCATGATCATCACCATCATCATGATCATCATGCAGACGAAGTGTTCACAAGCTGGGGTCTTGAGACAAGCCGTAAGGTAGGTCGTGAGAAACTGGATGAGATTTTACATGATCTTGCACATACAGAGAAGTTTGGTCAGGTTCTTCGTGCAAAGGGTATGCTTCCGGATGCGGAGGGTACTTGGCATTACTTTGATCTCGTTCCGGAAGAGATCGAGATCCGTACAGGTGCTCCGATCTATACAGGTAAAGTATGCGTGATCGGCTCCAATCTGAATGAGGATGCATTAAAAGAGCTTTTTAAATAATTGATATCAGGAGATTGTATGAACGATAAAAAAGAAAGAGGAATGCCGGTCTTTTTGATCAATGGATTCCTTGAGGCAGGCAAGACAAAGTTCATTTCCTTTACATTACAGCAGGAATATTTTAAGGCAGATGAGACAACCGTTCTTCTTCTTTGTGAAGAGGGTGATACGGAATATGATCCGAAGCTTCTGCAGGAAACAAAGACAAAAGTTGTGACTGTAGACGATGTTTCTGAGCTGACACCAGAGTTTTTCCGCAGTATTGAAGCTGCGTACGATCCGTGTCGTGTTTTGATCGAATGGAACGGAATCTGGCCGCAGGATCAGTTAAAGCTTCCGGAAGATTGGGAGCTGTTCCAGCAGATTACGATCATTGACGGTGATTCCTTTGACATTTATTTGAATAATCTGAAGCCGCTGCTCAGCCTGATGGTAAAGAATTCGGAACTGATCATCATGAACCGCTGTGATGATGTGGCAGATGAGGATATCGTGAGATATCGTCGCGGATTAAAGGCGCTCAGCCCGCAGGCAGAGCTGATCTTTGAAGATTCTGACGGCGAGATCGAACTGGAGCTTCTGGAGGAGGATCTTCCGTACGATCTGAAGGCAGAAGTAGTTGAGATCAGTCCGGAAGCATACGGAATCTGGTATCTGGATGCGCTGGAAAATGAAGAGCGTTACAAAGGAAAAGTATTTGAGTTTACAGCGATGGCTTTAAAGGCTCCGGAATTCCCGAAAAATTATTTTGTTCCGGGACGTATGGCAATGACTTGCTGTGCAGACGACATGACGTTCCTTGGATTTGTATGTAAGGCAAGAGAGGCGAGACATCTGGAAACAGGAAACTGGGTAAAGGTGCGTGCGAAACTGACTTACGAATACTGGCAGGAATATGGAGGAATCGGTCCGGTTCTTTACGCAGAGAGTGTAGAGCCGGCAGAGGAGATCAAAGAGGTTGTACAGTTCTAAAAAGAGAAAATGATACAAAAATGGGGGCAGTTTTTGAAACTGCCCCTTTATCATTACATTTTCGGAACCGGAGTCGGGCGGTCCGGATCAAATACGGTTGTGACATCAAAAAGATCGTCCAGATATGTTTTTTCCGGATTTGTCTCCGGAAGGTCGTAGTACATACGATAGCCATCGAGGTTTCTGCGCCCCTGACGCATGAACTTGTCTCCGATCTGTACCCAGTGCTGATTGCCGTCTACGTTGCAGAAGTAGCGGAATCCGAGTTTGTAGAGATAGTTGAATTTCTCATTTTCCGTGGTGTAGAGTCTCCAGTCACCAATGTCAGCGCCAAATGGATAGAGAATGATATCGGTTTCTCCGATCAGCGATTCCACACGGGCTTCCCATTTATCAGCGTCAGTTTTAATAGAAGCAAGGTTACGGTCACTCATGTTGATGTGGCCCCAGCTGTGGGAAGCAAGTTCCCATCCGTTGTCACGGAGACACTGGGCAACTTCGCGGGCAGTCTGACAATCCTGTTCATAATTCGGATTGGAATCCTTGTATTCCGGGTCGGTGCGGTATCCGAGAATACCCTGATATCCGGTAAATGCAATAACTGCGCGGGCTCCCTTGTAGGAAAAATCCGGATGTTCCGCGATAAAATCTTCCAAAAGGGGAACCAGATCATAGGAGCCGACCGATACCGTGCCATCGTCCATGAGCATCTCGCAAGTCGGTTTTCCGTCTTCGCCAACGATCATTCTCGTGGCAAATCCGTCGCCATCCATATATTCGTAATAGCAGACATCGTCCTGAGACATAACGAAAGCTTTCTTATCCGGAGGCAGTAGAATATCGCCTGCGACAAACTTCTTGTTTCCGTTCTCGTCCGTCACTTCATAAGCCAGATCATGCATTTTCACAAGGACATATCCACGTTCATACATCTGCTCCAAAATCTTTAAAAACTCGCTCTTGGTTGTCATTACCTGATTATAGCCGGCAGAGTCATAGTCTCCGTCAAATGCTTTAGCATTGTCCATGATGAGTGTATGGAAGAAGACATGGGTTACTTCCGTCGGATCAATGCGAACGAGAGTCGATTTTATCTCCTCGTATGCTGCGATCGCTTCCGTAACGGAAGGGTCACCTGCGAAATCGGCATCAGACTTTAAAAGCTCGATTGCGCGGTCGTAATCATAGGTGTCTGCCAGTGCCTTTGCCTGAGCCAGTAAATGTTCTAACGGAGAAATCTGTGCATGGACTTCCACATCAGCAGAAGAATCATCCGACACCGTAGCCAGTTGAAGCGATTGAGACTCTTGGGAAAGAGTGGACGGTTCTGTGACAGAAGTATCATTATTTCTTTGCTTGATAAAATAAATGCCTAATCCGATTGCGGCGAGGACTGCAGCAATCGCAAGGAGAATCAAAATGATGTGTACGGTCCGCTGTCTGCGCCGTTGTTTCTGGCGGCGGGAGACGTAGGAGCGTCGTCGGATATAGTTATCATCAAAATCCATAGTTTGATACCTCGATTCAAATACTTCCTATATTGTACCATACTTTCCAGATACTGTCATGCCTGATTTGTCCGTTCCATATCTATAGAATAAGGGTATTTTGACGGAAAGGAAAGAGGAGACCGTGAAACGATACGGAATTCGAATGTGCGCATTATTAATGGCGCTGCTTCTGATACTTGGAAATCCGCTTTCGATATTGGCAGAAAACAAGGCGGTATCATCCGGACCGGAGATTGGTGCACCATCTGCGCTGCTGATGGAGGCCAGTACAGGAACTGTGATTTATGAGAAAAATGCGGATGAACCGCGAAATCCGGCCAGTGTGACAAAAATTATGACCTTGATCCTGATTTTTGATGCGCTGCAGTCCGGAAAAATAAAATTGACGGATGAAGTGGTAACCAGTGCATATGCAAAATCCATGGGCGGTTCGCAAGTATTTTTAGAGGAAGGAGAAATACAGACAGTAGAAACTTTGATCAAGTGTATTGTGATTGCTTCAGGAAATGATGCGTCTGTGGCAATGGCGGAGTTTATCGGCGGAGACGAGGGAACCTTTGTGAGAATGATGAATGAGAGGGCAGCGGGACTTGGAATGGAGCATACGACATTTGTGGACTGCTGTGGATTGACAGAGGACCCGGCTCACGTGACAACTGCCAGAGATATTGCGCTGATGTCGCGGGAACTGATCGTAAAGTACCCGCAGATCACCAATTATTCTATCATTTGGATGGAAAATATCACACATGTGACGAAGCAGGGAACGAAGGAGTTTGGACTTTCCAATACCAACAGACTTTTGAAAATGGCAACAAATTTTGAGGTGACGGGGTTAAAAACAGGTTCTACCAGTCTGGCAAAATATTGTTTGGCAGCGACAGCGAAAAAGGACGGGATCGAACTGATCGCCTCCATTATGGCTGCACCGGATTATAAAACACGGTTTAACGATGCCGTGGCGTTGTTAAATTACGGTTACGGAAATTGCAAATTGTACCGTGACGAAGATCCGCCCAAACTGGACCCGGCTGAAATAACCGGAGGAGTGGAAGAGACGGTTGAGCTTGAGTATCGGGAGCCATTTACCTTTTTAGGGTTGCACGGGGAGAATTTTGACACGATTGAAAAGGAAGTCTGTATGGAAGAAACGCTGGAAGCGCCCATTGCAGCGGGAGATGTTTTGGGGTATCTGGTGTATCGGATGGACGGTCAGGAGATGGGGCGCGTGGCGATTGTCGCAGCAAACAGTGTCGAAGAAGCCGGATTTTTTGATTATTGGAAGAAGGTATGGAAGAAAGTCGCATTGTGACTCCAGGGCATGGAACGGAGACCTGCCAACCGCTGCTATGCCCATGTGAGCAACGTATGGGCAGATCGGGATTAATGTATGGAACATAATGACGGAACACAAATGAATGTCCCATCATACCATAAAACATCAGAATTTTTCGGAGGAGAATTATGAAAAAAATTGTGTATGGTGTTCTGACAGGAAGTTTGTGTATGCTTTTGCTTTCCGGATGCAGTCAGAATGATTCCGGGAACACATCGGTAACGCTGAATGAGGTGGCTCACTCGATTTTCTATGCGCCTCAGTATGTGGCGATCGAAGAGGGGTATTTTGAAGAAGAGGGCATTGATCTGACGCTGGTCAATGGCGGCGGTGCTGACAAAGTTATGACAGCCATGGTTTCCGGAGAGGCTGACATTGGATTTATGGGATCGGAAGCTTCCATATACACATACGCCGGCGGTGAAGAGGATTACGCAGTCAACTTTGCACAGCTTACACAGCGGGCGGGAAATTTCCTTGTGGGACGCGTACCGGAAGACGATTTTGAATGGTCGGATCTGATCGGGAAAAAAGTTCTGGGCGGAAGAGCAGGCGGAATGCCACAGATGGTATTTGAGTACATTCTGAAGAAGAATGGAATCGATCCCAAATCAGATCTGGAGATTGACCAGAGCATCAACTTCGGATTGACGGCAGCTGCATTTACAAGTGATGATTCGGATTATACCGTAGAATTCGAACCGTATGCGACCAGCCTGGAAATCGAAGGAAATGGTTACGTGGTGGCCTCTCTCGGAGAAGAATCCGGATACGTGCCATATACTGCATACTGTGCAAAGAAGAGCTATATGGCGGAAAATTCGGAGATCATTCAGAAATTTACCAATGCGATCCAGAAGGGTATGGACTATGTAAATTCTCGTTCCGCAGAGGAAATCGCAGAAGTAATCCATCCGCAGTTTAAAGAGACTCCCCTTGAAAATGTAGTAAAGATCGTAGAGAGATACAAAGAACAAGATACATGGAAAGAAGATTTAGTATTTGAAAAGGAGAGCTTTGATCTGCTGCAGAATATTCTGGAAGAAGCAGGAGAGCTTCCTGCCCGCGTTCCGTATGAGGATCTGGTGACAACGGAATTTGCGAAGGCGGCTGTAAAATAGGAAAAAGAGGCATCGCTCATTCTTCCCTGACGGATGAATTTGCGATGCCTCTGTCATTTATTATTTTCCTAAAAATTCTTTCGCAGCTTTCACGATACCATCAATATCGAGACCGTAGTACGGATACAGTTCCTCTGGGTAACCCGGCTCTGCGAAGCAGTCCGGAACACCAAGTTTTTTCAGGCGAGCCGGAACACCAGCTTCCATAAGAACGTCAGCAACGATGCTGCCAAGACCGCCGAGAATGTTGTGGTCCTCAACAGTGAGGATATTGCCGGTTGCTTTTGCAGCTTTGATGATGGCTTCTTTGTCGATCGGTTTGATTGTGTGCATGTCGATCACACCAACGTCAAGACCGAGCTCTTCTAATTTTCGAGCTGCCTGTACAGAGTTGTAAACAGCCATACCGGTAGCGATGATGGTCAGGTCTTTACCAGCACTCAGTTCGATCGCTTTACCAATCTCATAATCGTAGTCATAATCTTCCATGTAAACAGCCGGTTCCTCGCCGCGCGGGATACGGATGTAGATCGGTCCCTTATAATCTAAGGACTTGCGGAGCAATTTCTTCGCCTGGTTTGCATCGCACGGAGCAACCATAGTCATGTTCGGAAGGGCATTCATGATACCGAATTCAACGATTGTGTTGTGTGTCGGACCATAACCGGAGGAAAGACCAGCGTGTGTACCGATCAGACGAACCGGGAAATCATTGTAGCAAACGTCATTGTGGATCTGGTCCAGAGCACGCACGCAGAGGAACGGTCCGAATGTCTGAACGAACGGGATGAAACCTTCTTTTGCAAGACCTGCTGCGATGGTAACCATGTTCATCTCCTGGATACCCGGATCAAGAACGCGGTCCGGATGCTTTTTCATAGCAGCAGCCACGCGGTTTACAGTACTGTCGGAGTTGATGTAGCATACGCGCGGATCTTCTTCGATCATCTGAAGAATTTCATTGGTAACGGTGCCTTTGGCATCCATCATTTCGGCAAAATCGCCGCAGCAAAATGTAAATCCAGCCATATTATTCTACCTCCGCTAATCTTTCATTTGTATATTTCTCGATAATTTCCAGTGTCTCTTCGAATTTGTCATCTGCGAAACCGCCAATGTGCCATGCAGACGGACGAGCTTCCATGAAATCAACGCCCTGGCCCTTCTTGGTATCGAAGATGATGCAGTTCGGTTTTCCGCTTAATGTTACCTCCGGGAGAGCAGCGAGAGCCTTGTCAATCTCTGTCATGCTTCTGCCGTCAACAACAACTGCGTTCCAGCCGAATGCACGATATGTATTTGCCATACCTTCCGGACCGCCTTCTTCGCCCCATCTTACGTTTTCGTTTGTCTCGAATGCAGCAGAGCAATGGTTGAAGTCTACGAGAGCAACCACGTTGTCAAGCTTCTTGGATGCACAGTAAAGGATTGCCTCCCAGTTGGAGCCTTCCTCCATCTCGCCGTCGCCGAGCATTGTGAATACTCTGGATTTGATTCCTTTTACGCGGTTCGCATGTGCCATACCTGCTGCCCAGGAAAGACCGTGTCCGAGGGAGCCTGTGGAAACCTCGATACCTTTTACATATTTTCTGTTCGGATGCGGACCAAACGGGTGGCCAACAGTGTTGTATGTATCCAGGAGAAGATCCCAGTCATACATGCCGAGATCACAGAAGATGGTGTATAAGAGGATACCATTGTGACCTTTACTGAGGATAAAACGGTCTCTCTCCGGATCTTCCGGATTTGCCGGGTCAAAGTTCATGTGCTTGTAGTAAAGAGCAACAGCTGCGTCAGTCGCAGACATCGGACCTCCGATGTGAACATTACCGATACGGAATGTGCCAAGTGCCAGCTGTTTACGGATGTGACCGGCTTTCGCTACCAGTTCACGTACGCTTTCGATTTGTACTCTAGCCATAGTTGAAATACCACCCTTTCATAAAATTAATATGTGCAAAATGCACAAAAGTTATTTGGTTTCCGTTTCTTAATTAGACTATATCACGAATGGGGCGTGAGGACAAATTCTAGTATTTCATACATAACCCATAAATAAAAGTTATGGATAAGGATTGACAGCAGGGGATTCGGAGAATTATGATAGTGATAGGTGTGAAATACGACTTCAAGCATTTGCAGTTGAAACAGACCGGCGTTGATATGCCGTTTGCCTTGAGGAGGGAATTGTTCTTGCAGATCAAACAATTAGAATATTTAGTAAAAATTGTAGAAAATGGCTCAATTTCGAAGGCTGCGGAACAGCTGTACATTACCCAGCCGAATCTGACAAAGGCGGTTAGCAGTTTAGAAAAAGAGTATGGAATCCGCCTGTTTAATCGAAAAGCCCGTGGTGTGGAGCTGACGGCCGAGGGAAAAGAGTTTATGAGATATGCCAGAAAAGTTATAGCTGCAGCTGATGCGTTGGACAGCAACTTCCTCATGCAGAGAAAGGAAGCCAGGGCGGAGCTGTTTGTGGCGGCGCACCAGTTCGATTTCATTTATGATTGTCTGTTGAAGACATACGAAACGTTCGCAGACCATCGGATCCATTTCAGTCTGATTGAGACAGACCGAAGCGATGTGGTGCAGCAGGTGCTGGACGGAAATGCGGATATCGGATTTTTCGTGCGGAATGATGCGGATGCGAAAAGTATGATCTGGCATAAAGAAGCCGGACGGTTGGAGTTTCAGGTGCTGGACCAGGGAAATTATTATATCTGCGTAGGCCCCAAGTCGAAATTTTATGAGCGCGAGAGTGTACAGTATGGAGAGGTAAAAGATTGTATACAGATCGCTCTGGATATGGAAGAGTCCGCGAAGCAGGATCTGTATTTTGACAATGAGCTTCTGCGCGACGGAATCCAGGAGCAGATGATCTTTTTCAACACCGTATCCGGCTGCGAGCATTTCCTGTTAAACAGCGATGCGGTTCTGTTTGCGTCCAAGTGGACGGTTGGGTGTTTTGCGAGCCCACTGGTTCGGACGATTCCGGTGGAGGTGGAGAGTGATCTTCCAACAGAGGGAATCAATGAACTTATACTGGTAACACGCGCCGGGGAGCAGATGAATGAGACGGAGCAGGTGTTTGTGGAGATGGTGATGGAGAGGTTTGCGAAAATATAGAGTAGATAGAAACGGGACTCATCGTTTGCTTTACTCAATTTGATGAGTCCCTTGACACATAGTTAGTATTTCTTCATCATCTGATTGAAAATCACGATGCCTATCGCAATCTGGAACACAAGATATCCGCTGAGATAAAGCACGATCAGGCGAGTGTGTTCAATGATTTCCAGTGCGCCAAGAAAACCGATAATCAGAATAGAAAAGCTGATAAAAAGGAGGCTGATGGTGTAAGAGTATCTTCCTGCCCGGTCACGGACTTTTGTTTTCAGTTCATCGTGCATTTCGATTCGTTCATTTTCCAAACGTTCTTCATATCGAGCCTGATTCTTAGGAGAACTCCAGTAAAAATATTTGCCTATTGCAGTAATACCGGGGATAATACCTGCACCGGCAAAGCCCCACAAAATACCTTCAACTTTCGTTTCATACATTAGTGCAATTACTAAACAGATGATTCCGAAAACGACTTCGATGATTCCGGTCATCAGATAACTTTTTTTCATGTTATACACCTCTTTCATATATAAATATTTCTTCAATCCGTTTATTAAAAAAATCTGCGATTGCAAATGCCAATTCCAGAGATGGGTTATACTTTCCGGTTTCGATGGAACTGACGGTCTGTCTTGAAACGCGGAGTGCTTTTGCAAATTCTTCCTGACTAAGACCATGTTCCTTTCGCAATTGTTCCACTCTGTTTTTCAAGAAAGCACCTCCTTTTGACAAGTTTCCTTTACAACTATATTATTTCATAAAAATGCAAGGTTGTCAAGTTTCTTTTACAGAATGCGATCAAGCAGATATCGAAGAAAATAGGAAATAAAACGACACATATTGTGAATAGGGGATTGCTGGCAGCAGTGGTAGTTCCCTTTTCTGCATTAAAATGTTATAATAAGAATATTAAAATACAACAAGTGCTTAAATTTTGCAATAAGCATAGCAGGAGGTATTATGAGAGTATATATCAGTGCAGACATTGAAGGAACAGCATTTACAACGGACTGGGATGAAACAAGAAAAGGGAATGCTGATTATCCGGCAGCGGCTCAGCAGATGACAGCGGAAGTGAAGGCAGCGTGCGAAGGTGCCATTGCAGCCGGCGCAGAGTATATTTTGATCAAAGATGCTCATGGAAGTGCCAGAAATATCGATCTGAGCCAGCTCCCAAAATGTTGTGAAGTCGTTCGCGGCTGGGATGGAAGTCCGGAACATATGGTGGAAGGAATTGATGAAACTTTTGATGCCGCTATGTTCGTCGGTTATCATGCGGCTGCCGGCAGAAATGGAAATCCGTTGTCTCATACCAATACGACAAAGACAACAAAGGTAACTTTAAACGGTAAGCCTTGTTCCGAGTTTTTATCCTACAGCTATTGCTGTGCTCAGTATGGGGTTCCGACCGTATTTTTATCCGGAGATAAAACGTTGACAGAGGACAGCAAAGACATTCATCCGTGTCTGAAAACGGTTGCGGTGAAAGATGGATGGGGCGGTCATACCATCTGCAAACACCCAGAGTATGCCTGTGATTTGATCCGTGAGGGAGCAGAAGCGGCATTAAAACAGGATCTGAGCCATGCATTATGCACATTACCGTCTCATTTTGTTTTTGAAGTTTCATATAAAGAGCATTTTCATGCAGTGAAATTTGCTAACTATCCGGGATTTAAGAAAATTGATTCTCATACCATTTGCATGGAGACCGATGATTTCACCGATATTTTAAGAGCGATTACGTTCGTGTTATAAGAGTGTTCTAAGGAATATTAGAAAAGCAGAGTCCTCGAGAAAAGGACTCTGCTTTTGACTATTTGATCGCAAGTGCATATTCTTTATTTAAAAGATATGGACGCAGATATCCGACTGTACCGCACATTGGCAAGAGATCATCGGATAGATCAATGTTTAACTCTTGTTTGATAAAACGGATTCTTTGCTGCATACGTTCCCACATCCCAGGATATTCTTTCTGAATCTGCTGTTTCAGCGCTTCATCCGCAAGAACCACAGTACTTTCCGCAGAAACACCCGCCATTCCCGATTTGGACGGAATGATATCGACTTGGAAGATCATTCCGCTTGTCAAATATTCCGCAGAATTTTCATAAACCGGAGAAGAGAGCCATTCTTCATCTGCAGTCAGGTGTCCCGGGCAGAGACTCCAGTGGTATTCAGATTTTGGAAGGATATCCTCGATCAACTGATATAATTCATTTCCGGTCATACCAATGCGGATCCGGCTGAGCCATGTGGCATAGGCATTGAAATAAGGCATCGCCAGTTCTTCTAAATAGTGTTTTCCGGAAGCAGGAATCTCTTCACGGCAGTGAACCGCGTAACCGGAGCGGCTGGATAAACCTCCTGCGTAGCCGACAGTCAGAGAAATGGGATCTCCAAGCTGAACGGTTAGACCGGTTGGGAACATATTTCCTTTGATGAAACGTTCGCCTGCAGCTGCAATGGTCGTCACACTGTGGTGTTGTCCGTATCGGACCAGTTTATCTCCCAGTTCCAGCTCAGACACACCGACTTCGATGGTATCCATCGCGTCTAACATACTGTCAGAAGCAAGGGATGCACCATATTCATAATGAGCAATTTCGTTGGCGTTATTCGTCGTACGGGCACCGTGTTCTCCAATAAAAAGAGCGGTCTCATTGGTAATGAGGTGCGGATCGCCCACCAGAGTTCTCACAGAATCCAGAATAAATGCCGGGATATCAAACATTTCTGCATTTGGATCGACGGTACTTGTAAATACTTTCCATCCAACGATACCGACTTTCTGATTCGGTCCAATTCCAGCCTGTGCAAGAAGGTCTATAAATGGTATGTCGTTGCGGTTTGGCTGATTTGGAAGAGAAAAGAGTGATACGTGGATCGGGTAACACGCAAAGCGAGCCTTCGAGCACTTGTTCAGGTTTTCATTGCCCAGCATCAGTGTCATGCTGCCGTTTTTATCGAGAATCAAAAGTGCTTCTTCAAACCGTGTATAAAAGCCCACCAGATAAGAAAAGTTGCTGCCGTGTTCCACATCGCAGTAAATCAGCAGTTGATCCAGGTTCCGTTCTTTCATACGCTGCAGAACTTTCTCTTTGCGCTCCTTCATGGTTTCGTCGCTTAACATGACCGGAAACGTACAGTCTTTTTGTGGGGATGGGATTTTCTTGTAAATAACATTTGTATGAGTCATCCGTGAACTCCTCTCTGTAGAAATTAATTGTATTATATAATAGAATGAAGGAGAATGGCAGTACCTTTTCGTGAAAGAAACCGGTAAAATGGCATGTGTAACTGCCGGTTGACAGATTTCCAAGTCGACTTTCTTGCGTGCAACCGGGCTTCATGGTATCATTTAGACATAAAACATGCGGCATGAATCAAATTGCATTGGAGGTTTGAGTATGATTTTAGCAGAGAAGATAATGCAGCTCAGGAAAAAGAATGGTTGGTCGCAGGAAGAACTGGCAAATAAACTTGGTGTATCGAGACAGTCCGTATCTAAGTGGGAAAGTGCAATGTCAATTCCGGATCTGGATAAGATCCTGACTATGAGTGAAATATTCGAAGTGAGCACAGATTATTTATTGAAAGATAATATTGTGCAGGAGGAATACGTACCGGGCAATCCGAGTACCGGAGAAGAGCGGGAGACACTCCGTAAGGTCTCTATGGAAGAGGCCCATGAATTTGTAAAGATCCGCAGCGAAATGAAAGCGCGGATGGCTGCCGGTGTGGCGGCGTGCATCTTATCCCCGGTTATTCTGCTTCTTCTGTTGGGATTTGCAGAGTTTCAGATTGTTCCATTCAGTGAGGATGTTGCGGCAGGAATCGGAATCATGGTTCTTCTTATAATCGTAGCTGGCGCGGTGGCAAATTTCATTCTGATCGGTGCCAAATTGAACCGATATGAATACCTGGAAAAAGAAGTGGTAGAACTTGCATACGGTGTGGACAGTGTATTGAAAATGCAGTATGAAGGGAAAATCCAGGAATTTACCAGCAAAACCATAATTGGAGTTGTTCTATGCATCGTAAGTGCAATTCCACTTCTGTTTGTGGCAGTCGTACTGCACGCAGAGGTTCTTGTTCTTCCGGCAGTTTCCTTCCTGTTGGCAATGGTGGCGATGGCAGTTTATCTGTTTGTAAGTGTCGGAATGGAGAAAGAAGCATACGAAGTGCTGCTGCAGATCGAAGAATACAGCCCGAGTGAAAAAAGAGCTAAGAAGAAACTGGAAAATGTTGCATCTATTTATTGGATCACAATCACTGCAGTATATTTGGGATACAGCTTTTGGACCGGAAAATGGTATTCCAGCTGGGTCATCTGGCCGGTTGCAGCGGTTGCGTTCGGTGTGCTTGCAATAATTGCAAAGATGCAGGTGGAGAAAGAGGAGAAAAATTGAAAACCGTCATTCGACATCCGGTAAAAAAATAGAATAGTTCAATGAATAGCTCAAGCATGATTGACTCAGATAGAAAAGGGTAGATTGTGCTTGGGTTATTTTTATTTTAGATGTATGAACTGTTTGAGTATGGTATAATGTAGGCAAGGGATAACTTAGAACTTTGGTTGTCGGGAGGATTTATATGGCAAAAGATAAAAGAATTAAGGGATGTTATAATTTAGAATGCAAGCGTTACCGCAAAGAATATAAGTAT